>JAGAOU010000007.1 GCA_017623595.1 Clostridia bacterium | reverse complement strand
GTTTGATTTCCCGGTACACCTTGATCGGCTCTGCCTCACATAATTTAGCTTTTCCGCGAGGTCTTGCGGCAAGAATAGGCTTATGCCATCCCTTCTCCTCAAACCGAACGTTGTTCCAGCCATCCTCCTCCAAGCGCGCGTCATAAAAAACCCCGGAGCGCAGATCATTAAAGAGAACGGGCCCTTTTTTGCAGACAAACTCGTCCGCTTCAAAGCGGATGAGTTTTTCCCCGCATTTGATTTCCGCGGTCAGTGCCAGCATAGGAGCGGCGTTCATAATATTCCTTTTGAAGTCCCAAACGTCGGTTTTACCAACCAAAAATCCGTCGCCGAGCATAACGCCTATGACGTTTTCTCCTACATTCAGATATTCGTCAATCTGATATTGATCGTAATAGGTATAATGATCGGTATTCGATATATAGGGGGCAAGATATCCTTTCGTGATCTTCCTTCCGTTTACAAACAGATCGTAAAAGCCCAGCCCACAAATCAGGATTTCTGCTTTTTCAGCCTTTTCCTCCAGAAAAAAACTTTTTCTGAAAAGCGGCGCGGGAACATTTTGTACATAAGTTGAATATGCACTGTCTTCACTTACGAATTTTGTTGAGTAAGTCATCGTACTCCTCCCCCAAAAAAGTTTCCATATCGCCCTGCCTTGCAGCCGTCCCGGATCCCCCCTCGTATCATCGGGGATGATCACACGATCATCCGTCAAAAAAGCCGACTCACGATTGATCGGAAACAGTCACAAATGCGGGAAACCTCCCTGAAGGGAGGGTTTTTTAGTAAAAATCTTTCAAACTCTGACTGAAACAACTTTGCATTTGCCACAAATCATTTCACACTTTCAAGATAATCCCAATATTCATTGTAATCATAAATAATGGTGCCCATGTGTCCGCCGATAAACACTTCATCGGTCGTCTTTGAGAAAAAGATCGTAGAATAATAGGTATTCACAAAGCCGGGAACCGTGTGCCAGGTGACACCGCCGTCAGTCGATTCGTAGAGGTTCGGGTTTTTGTCCAGATCGGTCAATGTATAAAGCGTCAAAACAAGCAGATGGTCCGGATTCTCCGGATTCTGCGCAAAGTAATTGAACTTCGGATAGGAGAACTTGGAAGTCATATCCACCATTTTCTTTGCCGAGAGATCGATATACCCAAACTTCTTCGCGTCACAGACCCAAACCTTATTTGCGTCCTCCGTGTCAAATACCATTTGCGTCGGACGCGTGGTTGCATACCGATTGGTATTGAACTGAACATTCGCAACGATAGTCCAGCTCGCCCCTCCGTTGGAACTGAACAGAATGTCGTTTGTGGCAGGATCTTGTGCGATCATTCTTTTTCCGTCATCCGAAACGTCGTAAAGGTAATACTGGTTTTTCTGCCAGGTTTTCCCGTTATCCTTACTGGAATACTGCGTAGCGTAAATCGTGTTTGATCCGACATATTTGAGAAGTGCCGTATTTTGGCGGTCGCTGAGCAAAGTCCCGCTCTTGATTCCGGAGAAGGTTTTTCCCTTATCAAACGACTCGACGATTCCCATAGGTTCGGAGCCAACATAGTTCTCACCCTTGAAACCGATGATATGGTTGGGATTGTTCGGATCAATGACAAACATGGTCAAGACCGTGCCGTTCACACGTTCAAAGGTCGCGCGGCTGTTCTCGGAGGAGTACGGTCTGGAACTGACCGACGTACCCATATCAACAAGCTCGATGATCATATTTCCATGAGCGTCCATATAGAACTGCTTCACACTTCCTCCACTGAAGCCGGATCCGATCCACGTCAGTTTTCCGTTTTCATATTTCGAGATGCCGTAATCGGCGGTATAGAGTGTGTCAGGCTTGGAGTAGTCAACGACAAACGGTTGGAACCAATATCCATAGTGATTGAAGGCATGGGTGCTGTCGCCGGCATACCAACTGCCCACGCGGGCCGTATTTCCGTCCGCAATCAACGGTGCAAAGGTTTTTCCGTTATCGTAACTGACGCGGAGTGCCGTGAATGAAGCATCGGTATTCGTCTGCATATAAATCGGAGTCACGCCGTCATTCCTTTTGACGCCGAATCGAAGCTGAAGAATAGTCTGATCAAACGTTCTGACCGCGTTAAAATTCTTTCCGCCGTCCCGGCTCTCAAACAAGGTGCACATACCGTAGGACTTCCATTCTACGGTATCATATTCTTTTGCCGCGACAAGGATGTGATCCGAATCCATAGGATCGACCGTAATGGAAAATACCACCGTGCCGTGCTGAGAAAACAGATTCTTGATTTCCCAACTCTTTCCGCCGTCATGGCTGATATAGAGTCCGGGAACATAGGGCGGCTTTTTGCCGGCGATGTAGGTATGAGCGGATGCGCCTTCCGAACCGGCAACGTAGATATCCATTCCGTCCTCACTGACGTAAATATCCGTGAAATAGGCGGAAGCGCTTCCGGTGAGATCGGCATATCTTGCGTAAAGGTTCACCATTTTGTCGGAATTCGGTTCAATCTTGTAGATCCCGCTTCCTGCGGCAATATAGGTGTTTCCGTCGTCATCCTGTGCAAAACGGGTTGAGTTGTACGAGCGGAAATCCCCGGTATCCGAAATCAATCTTGTCCATGTTCTGCCGCCGTTCGTCGAACGGAAAGCTCCGGAACCCACCATATACACATATACAGTATTGATATCGTTTTTATCGCAAAGAACACCTCCGCCGTAACTCGTCGGGATCCCCTTGCTCGTCTGATACCAGAGATCGCCGCCAGTTTCGGTCTTCCAGACACCTGTCGTATCGGTAATCAGATACATAACGTCCTGATCAATGGGAGAGACCGCAAAGGAGCGGACCAACTGACAACCCTCGCCGCCGTTCAGATTGCTCTGATACTCGTTGCGGCTGGTCAAATGATAGAGTTTCAGCCAGGGAGCGTAAACCGTCGTCAATTGATCCTCGCGGTACGGCGTTTCATATACGTCATCGGGAATCGCGCGGATGTTTTCCGGCACAATACCTTCGATCGACACTTCAACCGGCGGGTATTGCACAGAATAAACCAAATCAAGCGAATCAGCATAATCCCCATCCGTCAGCAGCTCGTTGAGAAGAGCGTCGCAGACCAGCGAGATGGTCGTAGCCGCTGTACCGTAATAAACCGAAGAAGATCCGATCAGCAGTTGTCTGCCATCCGAATGTAAGTACCATTCGTCCTCTTCCATTCTCGGAAGTCGCGCGTCCGTCGTAGCACATCCGAGCAGGATCGCGCATTTGTTGGAACGATCACCCTTTTTGACATTCAATGCTTTTCCAGTCAGTTTGGCAATGGAATCGGCAAGACGATACCCATTTTCCAACATTTTTTCACTGTAACAAACAATTTCTTCAAAATCGGAAAGAGCAATTCCGCCGATCTCTTCGTCTTTCATTGAATAGTCCCCCTGATATTGGAATCCGTTTTTCGGAAAAAACACTCCTTTTTCCGATACGCATTCCGAAATGAATTTTTCTATTGCCGCGTTCAGGGCATCCTGTGATCCGCCGTAAATGCAGATTCGCGTTGTCGGCATGATAAAGCCGTAATCACAATATTGCGGATTGGGATTTTCATCCCGGTTCGTCTGCCCGACCAATATTTCATAGTCGGTGCGAAACAAATTCAAACTTGCCACTTCCAAATCGGTGGTAATCTCGATCGACACTCCGGTTTTATTTCTGATCGCGTCACAAAGAGCGGAAGCCGCCGCTTTCTCCGCATCCGTTGCGTTATCTCCGCGGACGATCCGGTATTGTGTGGAACCGTTCTCCATAATGGGAGTCCGGTCGTCGGCAGGAACGTCTGGAGATTTGGGCTTCTTGCAAGCGGTCAGTTGACCGAATCCGATCAACAAACAACAAACCAGCGACAGAATCCGCAACAATCTTTTATTCTGTTTTTTCATTTTTTATCACTCCTTTAAGGACGATTTCAGTTTTACCGTAACAATTTCAAACCCGCCAAGCATAAGCTGAATCTCACGTCCGCTGCTCGGAAGTTCATAAAGTTCATTCTCCATCAGATCGCATAGATAAGCCTTATCAAACGGGAGATCGGTCGTAAGCGTCAGTTTTGTCCTGATGTTTTTCGATTCATACAACCGAAGAATGGTGTCCTTGCTATCCTCAGCTTCTTTTACCGTTTCGCAGATCACATTCTCACGGTCAAGCGTAACCGCCGAGAATGCTTCCGGAATCAGGCTTCTCTCACCTGTTGCCTTCACCGCAGTGATTGGATAGTTCAAATAATACGCAAGCTTTGACGTTTCGGATTCATCAAACCGACCGCTATGCGGGCAGAGAGAATAAATGAAACGAATCTCCCCCTGATCCGCATCCTCGTTGGGATCGGTCGCGCATTTGATCAGGGACAGCATCATCAGACCGTCGTGAATGTCGTGACCGTACTTGCAGTCATTGATCAGAGAAACACCATATCCTCCGTCGGACAAGTCGGCATATTTTTGTGCGCACACCTCAAACTTTGCCTCGTCCCAACTCGTGTTTTTATGGGTCGGGCGTTCGATCGTGCCGAACTGAATTTCATAGGTCGCCTTGTCGGAATTCACATCCACCGGGAATGCCGCCTTGACCATCAAATGATGCTGATGCCAATCGGCAACCGTGTCAAAGTCGATTTTCGCAAGATCGTCCCAGAACCAAATCGTTTGCGTAACGGTAGATTTTCGATACGGACGAACGATCCGGATTCCGTGTCTTGCCCCGTCCTCGATCGTTTCAACCGAAGAAACGGCTTTCAGGGTGCTGTATCGATCAAGCGAGTATTCCTGCCATTCCCATGCGTCGAATTGATCTGGGTAATCTGCGTAGATCCGCAGTTCATTGCCAATCTCACCTTTTTTCAGGACCTCACGTTCATTGGCTTTGTCATAAATCGAAATGATCTGCCACGCGTCGTCAAAGGTAACGGTAAAGCGGTTTGTCTCAACCGTTTTGCCGTTAATCCGCACACGGTTGGATCTGACAAACCGATCGGTCAGTTTGTACCCCTTTGCGGGCAGTTCCCCGACCAAAGCGGTCACACCATCAACCTCAACCGCTCCGCCCGAACAAAACGAGTGTGGATTGAATACAACGTATCCGCCTCTGCGGTCGAGCCTTGACGCAATATCCGTGCGTGCCGCGCAGAGAATATTCTCTGCCTTTTTCATCAAGAGCGCGTAATCTTTGTCCGACTGTTCGTAAACCTCGCGGATAGACGAACCCGGAATGATGTCGTGAAACTGATTGGTCAAAAGCATCTCCCAACCCGAATGAAGTTCGGACTTGGAATACCCCTTCCCGCAGAGAACCTTTGCAATGCTTGCCGTCAGCTCGGTATCCAGATATAAAAACTCCGATTTGCGGTTATTCCGCTTGTTTCTTGCCATCGAGGTATAAGTACCGCGATGAAATTCAAGATAAAGCTCCCCGCGCCAGGTCGGAAGCCCCAGTTGATTTTCAATTCTTTTCCGGACTCTTGCCAAAAAGTCACTCGCAAAGTCCATCTTATAGAGCGGCAACCCCGGTATTCCCTTCTCTGCCCGACGGCCTCTTTCGATCATCTCGGCAGTCGGACCGCCTCCGCCATCTCCGTAACCGAAAGTCAGAATCGCCTCGTTGTTCAGATTTTTGTCCTTGTAACGATTCCATGTGCCGGCAATCATCGCAGACCCGGTGTTGCCGACGTAAGTGGTGTGGCGTTCCGGTTCCGAACGGGACTGATCCTGTGCCGTGAGGAAGTAAGAATTGATCGGGGTTCCGTCAATTCCGATCCATGAAAAGGTATCGTGCGGCATCGTGTCGGTGTCGTTCCATGATATTTTGGAAGTTACAAACCAATCCACGCCCGACTTGCGAAGGATCTGCGGCATCGCCGCAGAATAGCCAAACACATCGGGAAGCCAGAGAATATGCGTATCGACTCCGAATTCTTCCTTGAAAAAGCGCTTTCCGTACAGGATCTGCCTGACCAGACTCTCGCCCGAGGAAAGGTTACAGTCCGCCTCGACCCACATAGAGCCCTCGACTTCCCACCGTCCCTCTTCTACGCGACGCTTTACCTGCTCATACAGCTTTGGGGCTTCCTCCTTAAGATTTTGATAGAGCAACGCTTGACTGGACATAAATTTATAATCCGGATAGCGATCCATCAGTTCCAGCACGGTCGCAAACGATCTTTGAACCTTTTCGCGTGTCTGTTTCAATGTCCATTTCCATGCACAGTCGATATGAGTATGCCCGATACCGACTGTTGTCGGTGCTTTTTCACCGCGCTCCGCGGAACAATACTTCCCGTAAAACTCCGAAGCCATATAGTCGCGCGCCTGTTCGATCGAATCGAAATATTCGTCGTTTCCGACATCATCAAGATTAAGCATCGTTACCGCGTGATCGAGATGGTTCAGTATTTCCGAATATTCCCCCGAATTCGGATCGAGAAAAGCAAGCATTTCAAACGGAACCGTAAGATCAAAGAAAAGTTGTTCAGCACCGACGTTCACGTTGCGAAGCTTCGCGAAAAAGCGGGTCGATGGGATTTTCGGACCGGTGTACCCGTATACATACACATCCGCGTGTGAAATGTCTCCGAGCATAACATAGGGATGATTGACATCTATTCCCTGTCGCTGCACCCCGTTGATGTAGATGATGAATTGGGGGGTATCCCCATCCCAACCGCGCATTCCGGAGTGAACATACAATTGAACAGGCTTCTCTCGCATTTCCTCCGACACGTGAAGCTCAAAATGGAACCATGCGTGCGAATCGTTGCCGTTTCCCCAAATCTCTCCTTCACGGTATTCCCGAAACTCGGTTAACGGAGGCGGAGTATTGCTTGTTTTATAATCGCTGGGACAGACAGTAATCTCGCCGACAGGACGTTCTTCCGTATAACGACTTTCTTCTATCAGTTGCAGATACCGCGCAACCTTTCGAATCTTTTTTTGCATAACCATCCCCCTTTTTTCTTTCCGGCGGTTCCGGATTCAAATGGATTCTATCTCAATCGCGGCAACCGTCAGCGGCGCGATCGTAAAACGATCCGACTTTCCTCGATACGAGGTTGAATCACGCCATTCTGCGGGCGTATTCAAAACGACCTCCACAGGACGATCCGTATAATTGACAAAAAGTTGAATTGTATTACCGCCAACCAACCACGCCGTAGAATAAACGGCTTTCTCTTTGCGGTTCCCTTCTATACGAAGCGGAATTTCAACCGACTCGCACATATAGGAAAGCGGTTTGACCATCTCCCCATCACGGAACAGCTCGGGATAAATGGTATGCCATTGATGCAACTCCCTGCAAAAACCGATCACAGTATCGCGATCCGGGACCTTGGAGAAATCTCTCATGCCCCAATGGAACATAATTTCACCGTCATCATTCAGGACAAGCGTGATCATATCGCCCGCCGCGAACGAATACCCGATCCGTGCGCAAAGTCCCTCGGTCGTGTAAGCCACCTGACAATCCACCTGATTCCCCATAAAATTGTGAAGATACCGATGGTACAGATAGGCGTAAAGCGGAATCGGCTTGCCGAGGCGGTAACAAAGCTCATATCGGTTATCCGACAAACGGAGTTCAGAAAGATAGGGTTCCGCGGCGGCGGATTCGCATCCGAGCAAGGTATCCGGACAGCTTTCCTTCCATCCGCGGAGCAACTCGGCAGAAGCTTTTGTCTGCCATCCGCCCGGAACAGGGGGATGCCCGTGATCGTTCGCGTAACAGAAAAACATTCCGCCGCCGTGGTTTTGATCAAGCGCCTGCACGTAATCGACACCGCTTGCCAAAAGGGGCGCCAACGCTTCATTAAGGATTTCCCGTCCGACGGTACTCGCGGCGCAGAGGTCGTATCCGGAGCGTTGCCCGGGACAAATACGGCTTTTTTCAATCGACTGATCGGGAGCGCGGCAAAAACCGCGGTCAAGTCTGCGTGCGCGAATTTCTTCCGTCAGGTTATAGTCTGCTATGAGATTGCTCTGCTCGGTAAAGCTCAAGCCACTGCAATAGACTCCGAGCAGGTGTCCGTCGCTGTGAAGCCGATCCATCAATTCACGGAAGGATGCTTCCCCTCCGTAAGGCGGCCAGACGTAGGGCGGAGCCCATGGCGCAGTTCCCTCCCAGTGCATCAGCAAAACCATGATTTTCGCACCGGTGCGCTGTGAAAATTCATCTACCAATGGGAGAACGTTCGGATACGGAAAAAGCTTATTCGGCTTCATCTCATCCATATCGTGAATGCCGCGTACCGGGTAAGTGATCACCAACGGCATATCGTCCGAATACCACGCCGGCAATTTTGTCTGCGAGATCGGGGTAGCCGTCAAATCTCGATAGATACTACGGCGATAGATCTCTGCGCCATCCTGCCAATCGCCGGAAAAGTGAGCCCATACGACCTCGATCGGCTTGTCAATGCTTTCACCGTATTTCCCGCCGAGAAAGAGACGTGTCCGGAAACGGGTCGTTTCCTCGGTGCAGACAAAATCCAGTCCCTTCGGGCTGAATTCCGGATCACGAACATACATGACAATCCCCTCGGAGCCGTACAGCCACATCGTCATCTGCGCGGACAGCATATACGGATACATCATATAACTGCCGTGCGACGGGAACTCCGGATCGGTCATGTCCAGCTTCAAACGATAGTCCTCAACAATCAATCCCTCATTATAGGAGCTGACAACTGCACAGTCCCCTCCATTTGCGCGAAGTCTGCCGCGGAAGGTAACATTGGGCAGATCCAAAAATTCCACAGCCAGCTCCGAACGGTTTTCGACCGAAAAACTCCATACGATTTTTTCTTCCGCATCCACCTTAATTCTGACCGTCATCTCCGGAAACCGATATGCGATCCATCCGTCGTGTTTCTCTATTTCCGCATCATCCGGCGAAAACAGTTTTTATACTCCCGCGGTATCGCGCGCGCGCAATAAAAATAGAGGGACCTGACTATTCGAAAGAAGTTCGATACCGCCTACTTTCAAACTTTCAAGGCAAGTGCTCAAACCGTTGAACTCCAATGACAACATTTAACAAACATCCTTTATCGTTTTATTATGTGATTTCTCAGATGAAATCATTACTGACAAGTTTTATTACATCACGACAACTATAACATAACAGATGTAATTTTACAATAGATAATTAGCATTATTTCGTGCATATATTACTGAAATTTCACAGATTGCGTCGTTTTTGCTCTTGACAAGCATATTCAACTGTGATATAATAATCTCAATTAGTGAACAATTTTGAAAGAAAGGGAACCAAGAATCGTGCAAATATCACAATATAAGATCTTCCATAGTAAAATCGGAGGAGATAATCAGCTCATTTATTCCGATAATATCTCGGTTGCCCTGCCAACCGATGAGGTCACAGGTTTGCATTATCACAACCGTTGTGAAATCGGGCTTTGTAAAAGCGGGAACGGGATATGGGTCACAAGCGACCACATTTATGCCCTATCTCCCGGCGACGTGGTCATCAGTCCTGCCGGAATTCCTCATTATTCCCGTTGTTGTTCGACCGACAAACACCCCGAATGTCGGTGCGATTTCATCTATTTTGATGAAACCCGTCTGCTTGAGGAATGCGGGATCCATTCCAAAGAACTTCTTGATGGAAACCGAGTCATCTCCCCCACTGTTCTGACCTGGAATTCCAACAACAATTTACGGAAATTGCTGGAAAAAATGGTGGTTGCTTTCCGCGAAACGAAAAACAAAGCACTTGCCAATAAAATCTGCGCGCATTGGTATTCGTTGTTTTTGCTCGAATCACGCGTCAATCAGTTTCATACAGAACCGACGATACCGATCACGAACGATGCGCTTGCTCCGGCTCTTCAAAAGCTCATCGTTGATTTTTCAAGCGATATTTCGGTCAAAGAACTCGCCGATCTCTGCGCTTTCAGTACCGGGTATTTCATCAACACGTTCAAAAAAGCATACGGTGTTTCACCGATTCGCTGGCTGAACCGATTTCGTGTCAATATTGCGTCGAAACTACTCGCCGAAAGTGACATCAGCATCACCGACATCGGATGTTTCGTCGGTTTTTCTACCCCCTCGGATTTCTACCGTCATTTTACGGAAATTCACGGAATGTCGCCGAGTGCTTACCGCTCCTTCCGTGAGACAAAACATTGACTTCTCCGATACTTGCAGTTTTTTTCAACCGTTTTTCGCGGTTGCATTCTTATTGAAACAGATTTTTGATAGGAAACGAAACCATCTTCCTATCAAAAGTCTGTTTTTTTCCTATTGTTCAAGCTACGGGACAAGAAAACGCGCGTACGCGGTCACTGTCCCGTAGCTCTTATTGATAATATCGGTTACCGAAACCGTCTGCCTGATACGGCAGTTTTTTATTAGGTTCTGGTGGCGATATACGCTTCTGCGGCAACGCCGTAGTTGTAGGTAGCAATTGCAAGATTCTTTGCGTAAACTGCCGCGCCATCTTTATTCGCAATGGCGTAGCAATATGCATTGACGCTGTACGAAACGGTCGTAACGTCATCTCCTGCGGTTGCCGTCACCGTATAAACGGTGTCAAAACCGGTGGGCATGAGGTTTTCAACGGTCACTTTTCCGGTCGTCTGAACAAATCCGGTCGCATTGCCGTTCACCTTCCATTCAACACCCGCCTTTGCGTTTTCGTAAGCAAAGATCAGATCGTTGGTGTCATCAAAGAACACGTTTCCGGAAGTGAAAGTTGCCGCATTACCGTTGCCGGTGAGGACAAAATCGCTATTTACCGCAACGTTGTTCGTCAAAGCGACGGCTTCGGTATTCTCTTCGACAAAATCCGTGGCGGCGGCACCGTAGGCAATGACTGCGTCCGCAAGTGCGCACAGCTCGGCGTCGGTGGAATAATTCGCCTTCAGTTCGTTCATATACTGTTTGACAGAATACTTGAGGCTTGCCTTGGTCGCGGTGGTTCCATTATAAAGAACAGCCTTGACGTTCTCGGAAATCTGCTGG
>JAGAOU010000043.1 GCA_017623595.1 Clostridia bacterium | reverse complement strand
GGCCCATGACGTGGCCTACACCGTCACCGCCCTCGACAACGGCAACTACCTCCTGGCCGCCACCCTCCCCCGCACCTCCGGCGGCAATTATACCATGTCGATTACCTCTTATTACGATTACATCCAAGACGCAACCATATACAACGCATACAACACAAATGCCTTCGGCCAGTCCGCAAACCTTTGGGTAGGTTATGTCAGTGATATGGGCGTAGAACGAGTCTTGATTCGACCTAACAATTGGACGTTTACGCAGGATGCTTATCCCAATCGTACCATTCAGAGCGCCTCGGTTGTTATTCGGGATATTACTGTAACGACGCCTCAAGAGACAATTGCGTGTCACCCGTTTACCGGAAATAACTGGGAAGAAAATACGGCAACATGGTCTACCGTGCAGGGCGATTCCATTGGGTCGTTGATAGACTTCAACGCGGTTTCTTCGTCCATAGGAGCCTCTTCTCCCACGGGTTATTACTATTATTTTGACGTAACTGATTATGTTCAAGATTGGTATGACGGAGACACTTCTTGGACAAAAGGATTTGCCTTCCGTTGGGTTCAAGAATCCAATCCTTTTGTGATGGAAAAATGCTTCGCCTCTACGCAGTATTCTACGGAACGGTACCGTCCTCGGATTGAAATAACGGAAACGCTGGATACTGTTATTCAAGATGGTGTTTACCGTATTAAGAAAACATCCGAAACTGAAGATCTTTATTTGACTTCCGGTCCTACCATTACGAGTGGTACGGATGTGAACCTTCAGGGAAAGTTGCCGGACAGCAGTTATAATCAATTGTGGCGTATCAGTTCTTTTCAAAACGGGTGTTATACCATTCGTCCAATGCACTATACACCTGCGGCATTGCGCTTTGAAGGTGCTTCGGATGTGGATATTGCGTATGCAAATACGACAGATTCTTATAATGAAACAAATGCGTCTGTTATTTCTCGCATTGTTCCAAATGCTGATGGACATAGAATAATGTCTTTTGATCTTTCCTGCACCGCTGTACATAATAATGTCAACAATAATGTGGATAGTTTGGAGGCAATGTCAGGGACACCGAGTTCTGCGGACTGGACTTTTGAATTGGTGGAAGATCCTCCGTGTGAAGTCTTGTTCTATGATCCTTCTACTGGAACACGTGTTACGAATCCTGTTTCTACATATTACGTGGGAGAGCAGGCTTCAATCGGGGCTCTCAATGTATGTGGCTATCGTGTTTCTATGTCTATGCCCGGAAACATTGATCCGCTGCATTACAGTTGGTGGAGCACAGATTCTTCTGTTGTTGAATTTCCTGTTCCCGGCGTGGTAAAAGTCCGCAGTATAGGTACTGTTTCACTCTATGTTGAGTGGCTCGATTTGGATAACAATTATTGCAATGCTTCGATTGTTTTGAACTGTTATCCCATCAGAGACGGAGATTATTTTATACGGAATGTCAAAACCGATAAATACGCTGATATTAAAGATCAGGTTATGGCAAACGGCACGCTGATTCATCAGTGGGATTTCCATGGACACTGGACGCAGGAGTGGACCTTTGAGCGATATAGCGGTTATTATTATACGATAAAGTCTACGGTGTCCGGAACGCCCTATTACATGTCTACCGATGGGTCTACCGTGAAATTGAAATCTAACGCCAACGGAATTACCGATGACATGCTTTGGTATCTGTCCTACAGCGATTACGGAAACATGAAGATTGCGCCAAAAGCACGTCATTCGCAGAATTATGTCATGGCGGTTGCTTGGGACGGCACAAACCAAGAGCAAAATGGTCTCTCCTTCATCGAACAGCTTTACTCCGACGATGCCTACGATACCGATGAGTGGGAAGTGTATGTTCCGTATACGATCCATGTCAACGTTATGATGGACCAGGGGTATATAGCAAAACGCGAAAACAATCATATATCTATAGTTACCGGTTATATGGAGTTCCTGAGAACGCTTTATTGGAATAATTTCTCGATTCTTGTAAAGTACTCCTTGAGTACCTTTACCTCTCTTGCCGATACTTGTGATCCGAATCGAGAAGGTTTTTGCAACTGCGATCCTTCACAGTCGTGTCAAAATTCTGCTGTTACCGGGAACGGAGATGGTGAGCATACCTATCATCATACGAATGTTTACAACAACTTAGCACAGATTGATTTGCCGGACGGTTCCCATGAGTATACATTGGTTCTCTTTGGTCATGATCTGTGTGAAATGAGTGGCGGACAACATATTTCGAACGATGCGGCAGGGCAATCAATGATTCTTCAAAGACTTGCGTATGTTGAATACCAGTCCAATAATCTGACCTATGAACGATGCGCGCTTGTTCACGAAGTCGGTCATTGGTTTGGGGCTCCGGATCATTATGGAAAGGATGAAACCGATAAGATAGATACAATAGATGAAGTGAGTGCTCTCTATAAAGATCGTGGACTTGTCTTTTCTCAGGAGTGCATTTATGGAAGATATTGGGATCTCTCTTCATCGATAGCAGATGATGTTGAAGAAAATTGCACGATTTGTCCCGGGTGTAGTGCATTGATGGCTGTTGGCGAATAAGGGAGGCTTAAGATGCTAAAAAAAACTTATAGTACCTTGTTAGTATTGATTCTTTTGTTCTCTTTTTCAGTATCTGCTCTTGCTATTCAGAAACCTTATTTTCGAACGCGAGAATTTGAAGAATACGAAAAGTTTATTCAAACTGAAGATCTTTCGGATTCATTTGTTTTATATGAGGATGTTTCTTTTCTGGGAGAGTTTAATTCTTTCAATTCATGGAATTCCAAAGAGACAAGTTATAGTTACTCATTCCGGTCTATGTCGGGTGAAATAGTTTCACTAACTGTTGCAACAATGGAGGAGAAACCATTCAGCGATATTCTAATCAATGAATCTGAGGATTTGCGGACATACTGGAATACTGTGTCTGGTAGAGTTATTATCAACGATGTCGCGTATGAGTATGTTCGAGGTCGGTTGAATCGCCTTTTTTGGTGGAAAGATGGTCTCTATTTTGAATTAGGTTTTGGCTATTTGACAGAAGCTTACCCCTATGTTGAAGGCGATTTTATTTGCCAACTTCTGATGCGTGATACTGCCGAAGATGCGATAGAGGTGCTGCTCGGCCGCAAGGAGTATACCCCGCCCCAACCGTCAACGGACACTGTGACGGACACCGCGACGGATACCGCAACCACCGATGCTATCCCGTCGGGCGGCGAAAACGTATCCTTCCCGTGGCTGTGGATTGCCCTGCCCGTGGGGGCGGTGGTGATCTTCGTCGGCGCGGCCTTCGTCCTTCTCCGCAAAAAACGCAAGCATTCCGTTCAATAACCTCAAAATCAATTAAATTATTCATCCCATATGAAAGTCCGTCGCAAAGGAGAGCCCTTCGCGACGGACGTTTTGTTTGTACGAAATTACTTTTTAATTTTTGCTTTTGCCACACGGACGCAGGTGAAGGTGCCGTAGGGGTATCCCGTGGCATAGAGAGAAAAGACGTTTTCGTCGTGCTTGAAATCCAAGGGCTCCCCGTTGTCTATCCATTCTACCGATTCGATGGCTTCGGGAACGCCGTGGAACACAAAGTCGTCATTGCAATCTTCTTCCACGGTCACGTGCTTGTTTCCTTGAGTCCCCAAATCATGGACGAAGAAGTAGAGGAAATCTTGGGAGCGAAGCACAAAGTTCTTTTCGTTTCCGCAGGTGGCGGGATGAGGTTTTCCGTTGTAAATGGCCTCCCCGTAGAGGTTCATCCATTTGCCCAGGATATTCATCAATTCCCTTTGGAAGGGATCCACGCTTCCTTGGGCGGTGGGGCCGATGTTCAGAAGCAGGTTTGCCCCTACGCGGCGGCAGGCGCAAAGAGTTTCAATGAGCTCCTTGGGGGATTTGTAATCAAAGTCTGTATGACCGATGCCCCAATGATGGTTGAGTGTGTAGCACATTTCGGCGGCTAAATATTTGGACATGCCCTCCCGATTCATTGGAACGGGGCGACCTTGTTCAAAGGTTACCGAGTCTATTTCGGGATGGCCCACCTGCCCTCGCATTTGGAGCCCCGTGTTGTTGACGATGATAGCATCGGGTTGATGCTTGCGGATGGTGGCGTAAAGGGCATCTTCTTTCCAGTCCGCATCCTTCTTGCTCCAGTTTCCGTCAAACCAAAGCCCACCGATCTTTCCGTAATTGGTACACAGAACCTCTACGCTTTTGCGCAGATATTCCAGATATGCATCAAAATTTTCGTTAAAATCGGGCTGATACCAATCCAAGGTGGTGTGGTAGAAGAAGGGAAGGATTCCGTGCTTGTTGCAGGCATCTACAAATTCTCGGATCAGATCCCGTTTTGCGGCAGAATGAGGGGCGTCAAAATCGCAGAGCCCCTTCGTATCATAGAGGGAAAAGCCCTCGTGGTGGCGGGTGGTCAGGGTAATGTATTTACAACCTGCGTTTTTTGCGGTAAGTACCAGTGCCTCTGCGTCAAAATCTTCGGCGGTGAAGGTTTCGGTCAGCTTCTTGTACTCTGCCATATCTCTCTTGTGAGTATAGTAGGTCCATTCTCCGACACCGAGTTGGGAATACAAGCCCCAATGCACAAACATGCCGAAGCCCAGGTTTTCAAAATCGGAGATTCGTTTTTCGGGTATGGGAATCATGATAGCATCCTCTTTCCTCAACTTTAAATCGAGTGTATTATAGCACAAAAGAGAGAATCTGTAAAGTACTGTGAAGGAAAAGTTGAAATTTTGTTTCAATACAAAAAACAGCGGCCGAGGAGATCGGTCGCTGTTTTTTTGTGGATCATGTTTTGAATCAGAGCTTTGCCACGTCGGCGTCGGTGATGAGGTGGAAGCCTGCTTTTTCCAGCGCTTGTTCGGCGGCGGCGTTGTCTGCCACGCGGAGCACCACGTAGGCGTGCTTTTCCGTGCGGGACATGAAAGCGTAGAGATATTCCATATTGATATTATTTTCGTCCAACACCTGCAGTGCCTTGGAGAGTTTGCCGGGTTCATCCCCGATCTTGACCCCCACCACATCGGTGGTGTTGATCAGGTAACCTTCGTCGCCGAGGGTTTTCAGGGCGGTGGCGTTGTCGTTGACGATGAGGCGCAGGATGCCGAAATCACGGGTGTCTGCGATGGAAAGGGCTCGGATGTTGACGTTATGGGTTGCAAGGGTGTCGGTGATGGCAACCAAAGCGCCCTGTTTGTTTTCCACAAAAACGGTAAGTTGTTTCAAAGACATTACAAATTCCTCCCTCAGATCAATTTACGTTTGTCGATGACGCGGACGGCCTTACCCTCGCTGCGGGTGATGCTCTTGGGCGCCACCAGGTGGACGCGGGGGTTGATGCCCAGCATGGTCTTCATGGCGTTGGCCAGAGATTTTTCCATCTCGGTGATGCCGCTGACGGTGTCAGTGAACTGCTCGGGATTCATTTCCACGTTGACGTCGAAGGTGTCGTTGTTGTTGACGCGATCGACCACGATCTGATAGTTGGGCTGATAGCCTTCGTTGAGGAGCACCGTTTCGATCTGGCTGGGGAAGACGTTGACGCCGCGGATGATGAGCATGTCATCGGTTCTGCCCATGGGCTTAGCCATCTTGATGAGGGTACGGCCGCAGGAGCAGGGCTTGCGGGAGAGAACGCAGATGTCGCGGGTGCGGTAGCGGAGGAGGGGGAAGGCTTCCTTATCCAAGGAAGTGAAGACCAGTTCTCCCTTGCTTCCTTCGGGGAGAACTTCGCCCGTATCGGGGTCGATGATTTCTGCCAGGAAGTGGTCTTCGTTGATGTGCATGCCGGTCTGTTCGGAGCATTCAAAGGCAACCCCGGGGCCGGAAGTTTCGGTCAGGCCGTAGATGTCGTAGGCTTTGATCCCAAGGGTTTCTTCAATGCCCCTGCGCATTTCTTCGGTCCAGGGTTCGGCACCGAAAATGCCTGCCTTTAAGGGAATGTCTTCGGGTTTATAGCCCTGTTCCTTCAGGGTTTCGCCGATGTATGCGGCGTAGGAGGGTGTGCAACAGAGAATGGTGGCCTTCAGATCGGTCATGAACTGAATCTGACGTTCGGTATTCCCCGAGGACATGGGCAGGGTCAAGCATCCCACGCGGTGAGATCCGCCGTTGAGACCGGGACCGCCGGTAAACAGGCCGTAGCCGTATGCGACCTGGCAAACATCTTCTTCGGTACCGCCTGCGGCAACGATGGCACGGGCACAGCAGTCTTCCCACAGATCAATATCCTTCTGGGTGTAGAAGGCCACAACGCGGCGACCGGTTGTGCCGGAGGTGGACTGGATGCGGACACAATCCTTCAGGGGCTTTGCCAAAAGTCCGTAAGGGTAGGCATCCCGCAGATCCGCCTTGGTGAGGAAGGGGAGCTTGTGCAGGTCCTCAATGCCGTGGATGTCTTCGGGCTTCACGCCTTTTTTGTCCATCAAATCACGGTAATAGGGCACATTTTCGTAGACATGTTTGACCTGTTTGACCAATTTTTCCGACTGAAGCTTTTTGATTTCTTCAACGGGCAGGGTCTCGATTTCTTTTTGGTAGTAGCGTTCCATTGTTTTATATCGCCTCTTTGCATAATGTGGGGTACGTAATTAGGAATGATATCCCAGATCGAAGGCTTTCTTGTTCATTTCCACGAACTTGGGTGCCACGGTTTTTTCGATGGCGGCAATCCAACGGTCATAGGGGATATCAAATTGCTTTGCGGCACGTCCCATCAGTACGATGTTGACGGCTCGGGAGGAACCTGCCTGCTCTGCCAAAGCAAGAGCATCCAGGGCTTCGATGTTCATGCCCTTTGCCTGCAATTCCTCCAGTACGGTTTCGGGATATTCTGCGGCACCGATGATGACGGGCATGGGATCGATCTGTTGGGTATTGACCACGATGCGGCCATCCTTTTTCAGATAACGGGCATAGCGGGCTGCTTCCAGTTTTTCAAAGGAGATGATCAGATCAGCCTCCCCGTCGGTGACGATGGGGGAGTATACCTTTTCGCCGAAGCGGACATAGGTAACCACCGATCCGCCCCGCTGGCTCATGCCGTGAACCTCACTGACCTTTACGTCATAGCCTTCGTCCACCAACAGCCGTCCCAGGAGTTTGGATGCAAGCAGGCTTCCTTGTCCGCCCACACCCACGATCATTACACTTGTGGTTTTCATGATGCTTCTCCTTTCTTAACCGATGGCGTCAAAGGCGCAGAGTTGTTTGCAAACGCCGCAGCCCACGCAGAGGGTGGTGTCGATTCTTGCTTTTCCGTCCTTCATACTGATGGCGGGGCACCCCAGACCCATGCAGCGTTTGCAGGACTTGCACTTGTCCGAGTCCACGGTGAGAGGCGCTTCGTGCTTCACGCTCTTGAGGAGAACGCAGGGACGGCGGGAGATGATTACCGAGGGCTCTTCCGCAGCCAGTTCTTCGGTGACGGCGGTTTTGCAGGCGGCCAAATCATAGGGATCTACCACACGGACGCGGTTGATGCCCAGGGCTTTGCAGAGGGCCTCCAGATCCACCTTTGCGGCGGGGTCGCCCTTGATGTTATATCCGGTGGTGGGGTTCTGCTGATGCCCCGTCATGCCGGTGATGGAGTTATCGAGAATGATGGTGGTGGAGTTGGTTCCGTTGTATGCCACGTTGACCAGCCCGGTCATGCCCGAATGCATGAAGGTGGAGTCACCGATGACTGCCACGGACTTTTTCTCCCCTTCGGGACGGGCCAGATTGAATCCGTGAAGCCCCGAAACCGAGGCTCCCATACAAAGGGTGGAGTCCAGGGCGTTAAGGGGAGGAACGGCACCGAGGGTATAGCATCCGATGTCTCCGAGAACGGTGATCTTGTTCTTTGCCAGGGTATAGAACATCCCTCTGTGGGGACATCCCGCACACATCATGGGAGGACGGTTTGGAATGACTGCGTCGGCGGTGACACATTCCTTTTTGTCCATGCCGAAGGCGGCGGCGATGGTCTGCTGGGAGAATTCTCCCAAGGGGGAGAAGAGTTCCTTTCCAATAACCTCAATACCCAGCGCGCGGACGTGATTCTCGATGACGGGATCCAACTCTTCGATGATGTAGAGCTTCTTTACCTTGGAGGCAAACTCTTTGATGAGGTTGACGGGAAGGGGGTTGGGCATGCCGATCTTGAGGATGCTGGCATTGTCGCCCAAAACTTCCTTGACATAAAGATAGGAACAGCCGGAGGTGATGATGCCGATTTCATCAGAGTTCATCTCAACAGTATTGAAGATGCAATCCTCTGCCAATTCCCGCAGGGCTTCCGTGCGGGCTTCCACCACGGGGTGGCGCTTGATGGCGTTGCCGGGCATCATGATGTATTTTGCGGGGTTCTTCTCATAGTTTTTCAATACGGGAGGAATGGCTTCCGCCGTTTCCACGATAGATTGACTATGGGCAATGCGGGTGCACATGCGAAGCAGTACGGGGGTGTCATACTTTTCGGAAAGGGCAAAGGCTTCCTTTGCGAAGGTATATGCCTCCTGAGAATCTGCAGGCTCCAGCATGGGAACCTTTGCCGCAATGGCGTAATGGCGGGAATCCTGCTCGTTCTGAGAGGAGTGCATGGCGGGATCGTCGGCCACGCAGATGACCATACCTCCGTTGACCCCCGTATAAGAGAGGGTGAAGAGGGGATCTGCGGCCACGTTCAGTCCAACGTGTTTCATAGCACAAGCGGAGCGTGCTCCTGCCAGAGATGCGCCGAAGGCAACCTCGCAGGCCACCTTTTCGTTGGGGGCCCATTCGCTGTGCAGATCGTCGTATTTTGCCAAAAATTCGGTAATCTCCGTGGAGGGGGTGCCGGGATAACTGGACACCACACCCAGTCCGCCGTCATGGAGACCTGCGGCTACGGCCTGATTGCCGATCATCAGTTTTTTCATATCATTCGTTTCCTTTCCTCAGGACTTGTTCTGGGAGGCGACCAACCCTTCGCCGCCGTACAGTTTGCGGAGTTTCGGTTTTTCGATCTTGCCCGTGGGGTTGCGGGGAACATCTGCAAAGATAATTTTGCGGGGGCGCTTGTAGCGGGGCAGGGCCAGGCAGAATTCGTTGATTTCTTCCTCCGTGCAGGTCATGTCGGGTTTGATTTCAATGATGGCGGTGGCAATTTCGCCCAGACGGGGATCGGGAAGACCGATAACGGCCACGTCCTTGATCTTTTCATGGGCGGCAAGGAAGTTTTCGATCTGAACGGGGTAGAGGTTTTCACCCCCGGTGATGATAACGTCCTTCTTGCGGTCAACCAAATAGATGAATCCTTCCTCGTCCTGCATTGCCATATCGCCCGAGTAGAGCCAGCCGTCCTTCAGAGTTTCGGCGGTGGCCTTTTCGTCACGATAGTAGCAGGTCATGACCCCCGGGCCCTTCAGACAAAGCTCTCCCACGGAGCCCTGCTCCACGGGGTTGCCTTCGGGGTCGACGATCTTGACCTCCCAGCCGTAACCGGGAATGCCGATGGCCCCCACCTTGCGGACGTTTTCCACGCCCAGATGGACTGCGCCGGGCCCGATGGACTCGGAAAGACCGTAGTTGGTATCATATTGCTGATTGGGGAAATACTCCAGCCAGCGATGAATCAGCGATTGGGGTACGGGCTGAGCACCGATGTGCATCAGTCTCCATTGGGACAGATCGAATTCCTTCAGATCGATCTCCCCACGGTCCAAGGCGTTGAGAATGTCCTGCGCCCAGGGAACCAAAAGCCATACGATGGTGCATTTTTCCGCGCTGGCCGCTTCCATGATGGTGCGGGCGCGAGTACCCTTCAGAATGACCGCCTTGGAACCGGTCAAAAGGCTTCCGAACCAATGCATCTTTGCCCCTGTATGATAGAGCGGCGGAATGCAGAGGAAGCAATCGTCCTTGGTTTGTCCGTGGTGGTTCTGTTCCACGCGGCAGGAGTGGATCAGACTTTCATGATTATGCAAAATCGCCTTCGGGAAGCCTGTTGTGCCCGAAGAGAAGTAGATCGCTGCATCGTCCGATTCCTCCAACGTACACTCGGGGTAAATGCCCGAGCATTCGGAGATCAGATCATTGAAATCGTCGGCAAAGGCGGGACATCCCGCTCCGAGGTAAATCAGCGTGCAGGTTTTGGACAGTTTTTCCGCCACCGCTTCCACGCGGCCGATAAATTCGGGTCCGAAGATCATCACGTCTGCCTGTGCCAGATTCACGCAGTAGTCGATTTCATCGGCGGAATAGCGGAAGTTGAGGGGCACGGCCAAAGCACCTGTTTTCAGTATTCCGAAATAAATAGGGAGCCAGTCAATGCAGTTCATCAGCAGAATGGCAACCTTCTTGCCCTTGCCGATGCCGTTCTGACGGAGCATGTTCGCCAAACGGTTCGCCTTTTCGTTGAAAACCGCCCAGGAGATTTCCCTGCGGTAATGGCGGGCTTTGGCAGGCTCTACCAGTTCATATTCATGCCAGGTCAGCTTTCGGGTTTCGGGCTGCTCGGGGTTGATTTCCACAAGGGCCGTGTCGTTTGCATAGGCCTTGGCGTTGTGTTCCAGAAGATGTACAATGGTCATGATATATACCTTCTAAAATTTGATAATAGATATATTCTATCACGTCCCGAGGCGAATGTCAACCTTTTTTGCAAAAAAAACGCAAAAATTTTCATTTTTCTATGGAAAATATCCCCCGTAAGGGGGAAAACACCAAACAAAAACGTTGCATAAAAAGTTTGTTTTGCATAATTATGACGTAATGCGCCCTTTTTCATCCCACTCGCATTTTGGGCTTGCAAAATCGGGAAGAATGTGATATAATAGATATGAATCGGGAAAGGAGGTATTTTGGTATGTCCGGCTACAGCGAACTGATTAAGAATTTTGAGAAGATTCGGGCGTATATGCGGGAGTTTTATGTGTATGGCTTTAAGAGCCGCACGGAATATGACCGCAAAAGTCCCCGTTCCTATGACAACGAGCGCCGTCGGTTGGAGAGCTGGCTGGGGGATTACATGGGCTTTTCCCGCACTCCCGAGGGAAAAACGGTGTTTTTGTCCATTGACAGTCGTTCCTCTCGTTGCAACCCCCTTTATAAAGCCTGGAAGTCCAAAAGCTTCACCGATGGGGACATTACGCTCCACTTCATTTTGTTTGATATTTTGTATGAGGAATCGGTCTGTTTTACGCTGGCCGAGTTGATGGAGAAGATCGATGGGGAATACCTTTCCCACTTCGAGAATCCCATGTTTTTTGATGAATCCACACTGCGGAAAAAGTTGAAGGAATATGTCAGTGAAGGCATTCTTCTTGCCGAAAAGCGAGGACGGCAGACCTGTTATCGCCGTGCCTCTTCCCCTGCCTTGCCTGCCGACGGGGAGGGATTGCATTTCTTTTCCGAGGTGGCGCCCTGCGGCGTGATCGGCTCTTTTTTGCTGGATAAAGGGGATGAAATGCCTATTGCCTGCACCTTTAAGCATCATTACATCACCCATACCGTGGACAGTGATATTCTGGCGAAACTGTTCGATGCCATGGGTAAAAAATCCTCGGTGATTCTTTCCAACCGCGCCCGTCGGGCAAGTCGGGATTTCGATGCGGAGGCGGTGCCTCTGAAGATTTTTATCAGTGCGCAGAGCGGACGTCAGCATCTTGTGGCATATCAGATCCGCCAGCGTCAGCTGGTGTCCTACCGTTTGGACTATCTGACCGATGTGAAGCCGGGCAGCCCCTTTGCGGAATTTGACGATTACCGCCATTGGTTGACTCAGGTTCAACGGCATCTGTGGGGTGTTTCGGTGAAAAAGTTCGGGGAGCAGATGGACACGGTGGAGTTCACCGTTTTTGTGGGAGAGGATGAGGAGTATATTGTTCAGCGGTTGATGCGGGAGAAGCGGTGCGGTACTGTGGAACGGGTGGATAATCATCATTATCTGTTTTCCGCCACGGTCAGCGATGGGGGAGAATTGATTCCTTGGATCCGCACCTTTCTCTGCCGTATTACCGATTTTTCCTGCTCCGATAAGGTAGTCGAGGCTCGCTTTTGGAGTGATGTGGATCGGATGAACCGCATGTATGGATTGAAAGGAGGGGAGGACGAATGATTTTCAGTGAGCTTTATTCCGCCTATTACAATGCGGTGGCCGCTCTTTTGAAGGAAGTGATTGCGGGAAATCGGGAGGAAAAGCATCTGCGGGAAACGGTTGAGCGCCATGCCTTTGCCGAAAGTGCTCTTACGGTGCTGCCTGCACTGAAGCAACAGAAGTGGCAGCTTTTGACCAAGGAGGGGGATACGCCCCTTCGGCATGCTCCCACGTTGCCCCTGACCCTTTTGGAGCGACGCTGGCTCAAGGCTGTTTCCATGGATCCCCGCGTGCGGTTGTTCGACCTTTCTTTTGAGGGATTGGAGGATGTGGAGCCTCTTTTTACGCCCGATGATTATGTGATTTATGACCGTTATGCCGACGGGGACCCCTATGAGGATGAAGGGTATGTTTCCCGTTTTCGTCTGATTCTGCGTGCCATTCGGGAACACCGTCCGTTGCGGATTGAGACGGTCAACCGACGGGGACGGCCCATTGTAATGAATCTGATGCCCTTGCGGTTGGAATATTCGGAAAAGGACGATAAATTCCGCTTGATCTCTTCGGGATGCCGTTACGGAAAAACCGTCAATCTGGGGCGGATTCTTTCCTGTCGTTTCTATGAAGGGACAAACTATTCCGAGCATCATGAATCCCCCCGAACCCTGCGCTCTCTTACTCTGCGGATTCGGGATGAACGGAATGCTTTGGAGCGGTGCATGCTCCATTTTGCCCATTTTGAGAAGCGGGCCGAGCGGTTGGAAGGGAATGAATATGCTTTGCACCTGCGTTACGACGGGGAGGACGAAACCGAGCTGGTAATTCGGGTACTGTCCTTCGGTCCCATGGTCGAGGTTTTAGAGCCTCAAGAATTCCGTGCTTTGATTGCGGAGCGCCTTATAAGACAAAACAAGCTGCGAATGTGAAATTCGCAGCTTTTTTTCCGTGCAAAAAGGGACGGGATATGGTAAAATAATCCTGCAAGGACCACTTCAGGCATGTGATTGCAGAAATGAGTTCACTGCGGTGCGCAAGGAGCTTCCGACGCGTATTCCCGAAGACGGTCTTTGCCCTGTGGAGATCTGAGGAGGCTTTCTCCTCGGATGGGGTTCAACTCCCCATGGACCTGTTCCGTCCGAAATCGCGGGTTCGAACCCCGCCGTGCAACTTTGTTTGCATGCCAGAGGTTTGGTATTGCTCCCCGTGAGCAAACATTGTCTATTGCGTGCGGAGGCACGCCTGTTCGGCAACGGCGGGGCGAAAGGAGCGACGTTGTTCCTTGTTCGCCACCCGTCTCTCATCCTTGCCCGAGGCAGGATACCGCAAAAAAGCCCTGTCTTCCGAAGAGCTCCCCCTCTTCCGTTTTCACCGCTTTTCTGCTGAATTCCTCGGCCGATGGAGGAAGGGCCGCCGTTGCACAACCGCAATTTACCTTTGAGGAGGTTACATAAGATGAAAAAGATCATTATCAACGAAAATCAGAAGGGATTTCTCTTCAAAAACGGAAAATTTGTAAAGTTGCTTTCCGCGGGAAGGTATTGGCAGTTTGGGGATCGGGTCATTGAGGTCGTCAACCTCTCTTCTCCCATTTTTTCTCTGCGCTGTGGGGTGGAAACCCTTTTGGAATATCCCGAGGTGAAGGCCTGTGCTTCTGTGGCGGAGGTATCGGATCGCCAGATTGCCCTGCACTTTGTCAACGGGAAATTTGAACGGGTCCTTCCCTGCGGGAAGTACGGATTCTGGGCGGAACAGGATCGGCACACCTATCAATGGGCAGATATTACTTCTCCCGAGGTGGACCCTGCCGTGCCGGCCTATGTGTTCTCCAAAATCCCCGCTATATATTTTAAGAAGGTGGAGGTCGCTCCGTATCAGAAGGCGCGGCTCTGCTTTGATCAGGTGTTTCAGCGGATTCTGGAGCCCGGTACCTATTATTTCTGGGAAAACGGAACCAAGATTGATGTGGAATATGTGGACACCCGTCTGACTAAGCTGGAAATTGCGGGACAGGAAATCCTGACGGGGGACAAGGTGGCGGTGCGGATCAATTTTGTCTGCAACTACCGTATTTCCGATTGTGTCAGAATCCTGACCGAAATCGATGATTTTTCCGATCAACTGCGTACCGTTGCCCAATTGGCACTGCGGGATTTTGTTGGAAAATGTCGACTGGATGATCTGCTGGACGGTAAGGATGCCCTGTCCCGCTTTGTCTATGACCGCCTCAAGGAACGGGAAGCATCCCTCTTTGTGACGGTTTGTGATGTGGGGGTCAAGGACATTATCCTGCCGGGAGAAATCCGTACCATCATGAATACCGTTCTTGTAGCGGAAAAGCAGGCCCAGGCCAATGTGATTTCCCGTCGCGAGGAGGTGGCCTCCACCCGTTCCTTGCTGAACACCGCCAGGCTGATGGAGGAAAATAAAACCCTTTACAAACTCAAGGAACTGGAATATGTGGAGAAAATCTGTGAAAATGTGGGCAACATCAATCTGAACGGCGGCGGCAACATCCTTGCCCAGCTGACCGATCTGTTTAAGGGCGCCGCCCCCTGAAGGCGGTGAAAGGAAGATATTATGATCGAGATTTACGGAAAATATAACACCGCTTACTGCTACACCGATCTTTTGGAGTCGGGCGCTTATGCTCAGATTTTGGCCGTGTGCAATCGGGCGGAATTCGCCGACTGTAAGATCCGCGTTATGCCCGACGTTCATGCGGGAAAAGGATGCACCATCGGCACCACCATGACCGTCACCGACAAGGTGGTTCCCGGGATGGTGGGGGTGGATATCGGATGCGGAATGGAAACAGTACGCATCGCCGAGAAAGAGGTGGATTTCGCAAAGCTGGATGCACTCATTCGTTCTGAGATCCCCTCGGGCAATGCAATCCGTCCCTCCCGCCATCCTCGGGCGACGCAGATTGATCTGGGATTGCTGCGCTGCGTTGATCATGTGAAAACCGACTGTGCCGAGCGGAGCATCGGAACCTTGGGCGGCGGGAATCATTTCATCGAAATGGATCGGGATGAGGAAGGCAATCTGTATCTTGTGGTTCACTCGGGAAGCCGTCATTTGGGGGTGGAGGTGGCGGATTACTATCAGACGCAGGGACGCCGTGCCTTCTGGAACGGGGCAGATCATCAGATTCGGGAGGTGATAGCATCTCTGAAGGCGCAGGGGCGGGCAAAGGAAATCGAGGCCACGGTTCGTGCCCTTCGTAAGGATCGGTGGATCGATATCCCCGAGGATCTTTGTTATGTGGAGGGGAAACTGTTCGAGGATTATATTCATGACATGAAGATTGTTCAGCATTTTGCAAACCTCAACCGCATGGCCATGACCGATACGATTCTTTCGGGCATGGGCTTCACCGCCGAGGAACGGTTTCTCACCGTCCATAATTACATCGATACCGATGCCATGATTCTGCGCAAGGGGGCGGTTTCCGCCAAAAAGGGAGAAAAACTGCTGATTCCCATCAACATGCGGGACGGAAGTCTGATTTGTGTGGGAAAGGGCAACGCGGAATGGAATCAGTCCGCACCCCACGGGGCGGGACGTCTGCTTTCCCGTTCCGTCGCCAAGCGGGAGCTGTCCATGGAGGAATACGAGATGGAGATGGAAGGAATCTACACCACCTGCGTCAATTATTCCACCTTGGACGAATCTCCCATGGCGTATAAGAGCATGGAAAATCTCCTTGCCAATATCGGCCCCACCGCCGAGATTCTTCACCACATCAAGCCCATTTACAACTTCAAGGCATCTGTTGCCGAATAATACAAACCGAATCTCCGCTTTCTTTTGAAACGGAGATTCGGTTTTTATCCGAAATCGTAAATGAATTATCTATTTTCGTATTGATTTATGAAAAAGAATATGATATAATAGAACCATAATAGGGTCGATGGATGTATTTCGGCCAAAATTCAAAGGAGGTTTTGTTATGTACACAGTTCTCGCAATTTCCGCCCATCCCGATGATGTTGAGATCGCATGCGCGGGCACCCTTCTCAAGTGTAAGGCACGGGGCGATCGGGTTGTGGTTTGCCATCTGAGTGACGGAGACCACGGTCATGTGATTATCCCCAGAGAGGAGCTTTCGGTCATGCGTCAGGGCGAAGCCAAGCGGGCAGGTGCCATGGGTGGCTTTGACGAAGTGATTTGGGGCGGATTCCATGATCTGCACATCTATGATAACAACAAGGAAGCCCGTGACATGGTGGTGGATGTGATCAAGCGGGTGAACCCCGACTTTATCATCACCCATAACCCCGACGATTATATGCCCGACCACACCGCAACCTCCCGTCTGGTCTTCGATGCATGCTTTACCGCCACCCTTCCCAACTATGTTTCCAACGTGACGGGACATGCCAAGATGGTTCCCGTTTATTACATGGATACGCTGGCAGGGGTCAATTTCAATCCCACCGAATTTGTGGACGTGTCCGACGTGATCGACAAGAAGCTGGAGATGCTGGAATGTCATGAATCCCAGATCGTCTGGATGCGGGATCACGATGGGATCGACTTCCCCGACATGGTCAAAACCTGCAGCCGTTACCGCGGCTATCAGTGCGGCGCCGACTACGCCGAAGGCTTCCGTCAGTGTCAGGTTTACCTGAAGGGCACCACCAAGCGCTATCTTCCCTGAAAGGAGCGGATGAGCGATGTTAAGTATTTCTAAAATCACTTCGAACCCCACCGTGGATTACGCCGCAGAGGAGCTGAAAAAATATCTTCGCATGATGATGCCCGACGGGGGAGAGATCTCCATCCGCTACGCCCCCGATGCAACCGACGGCTTCCGTCTCGGGCTGATGCAGGATTTCGGGCTGGACGTATCCGATGCGAAGAATCCTGAACTGGACGATATTCTGTATCTGGATACCACGGCCGAGGGCGGGATCGTGGCGGGGGATAACCCCCGTTCGGTGCTGCTGGCGGTCTACGAGCTGCTTCGCCGGAACGGTTGCCGCTGGTTTTTCCCCGGGGTGGACGGGGAGTATATTCCCATACGGCCTTTCCACGGCGTCCGCTATCGTCACAAGCCCTCCTGCCGCTATCGCGGGCCTTGTGCCGAGGGCACGCATTCTCAGCAGGTCGTTCTGGATACCATCGATTTTATTCCCAAGGTAGGCATGAACGTATATATGTCTCAGTTCCTGGTTCCTGCGGTCTTTTATCGCCGTTATTATGAGACTCAGCACAAGACCGTCGAGGACCGTACTCCTATCAGCAACGAACAGGTTCTGCAGTGGAAGGCCCAGTACGAAGCCGAGATGAGCAAGCGCGGCATACAGTTCCACGACGTTGGACACGGCTGGACTGCGGCACCCTTCGGGATCGATATCTCCGGAGCATGGACGCCCATGGAGGAAGAGGGGCTTTCCGAGGATCAGCGGAGTTATATGGCAATGATCGACGGAAAGCGCGGTCTTTTCAAGATGCGCTCCATTAATACGCAATTCTGTATGTCGAACCCCGCGGCAAGAAAAACGGTGGCGGAGTATCTTGCGGATTACGCTTCGAAGCACACCAACGTGGATTATCTGCACGTCTGGCTTGCCGATTCGCACAATAATCATTGTGAATGCGAGGATTGCGTGAAGAAGACCCCCTCGGATTGGTATGTGCTTCTGTTGAACGATATTGACGATGCACTTTCCGCAAAGGGGCTCAGCACCCGTATCGTATTTATTGCTTATACCGAAACCACCTGGGCGCCGCAGGAGGAAACGATCAAAAATCCCGATCGCTTCACCTGTATGCTCGCCCCGATTACCCGCAGCTATACCCGTACGCTGACCGAGGGGGCCTCTCCGGAGCTGCCTCCCTACCGTCGCAATCAGGTCGAGCTTCCCAGGGATCTTGATACCTACATGGCCTACTTTGAGAAATGGAAAAAGGTATGGAAGGGCGCAAACCTTTGCTACGAATACCATTTCTGGAAGCACCAGATGTACGATCTTTCCGGAATCGAGCTGGCGAAGCGCATCTTTGAGGACGTGGAGGCCTATAAGGCTCACGACGTGGACGGCCTGATCGCCTGCGGTTCTCAGCGCTCCTATCTCCCCAATGGCTTTGCCTATTATGTATTCGCGCGCAAGCAGTTCGATCTCTCCCTCACCTTTGAGGAGCTGATGGAGGATTATTATTCCCATGCGTACGGTGAGGATTGGCGTCTGTTTGCCGATTACCTGAAGGATCTTGGGGATGCGTTCGGCTTTGCCTTTATGGAGGGCGAGGCGTCCGAGGATGAAGGGATCTCCCTCCATTACAGCCCTGCACGGGCCAAGCGCCTTGCCGAGGTTCCCGCTATCGTTGAACGGGGGCAGGAGCTGATTCGCACGCATTATGTCGGGGATCATCGGCTTAAAACGTTTTCGGTCCGTCTGCTGACCTATCACGCGGAATACGCGTTGCGGCTTGCGCGGGTCATAGCAATGAAGGCGGATGGCGTTCCTGCCGACGAGGTCAAGGAGGTTTTTTTGCGGGAGGTCGAAGACTATATGAGCGAGAAGGAGCCGATCCTTGAGCGCTATTTCGACTACGAGCTTGCAATGGGCATCCTAAAGGCAAAAATCATTATGGAGACGAAAAAATAAAAAACGAATAAATAGAAACGAAAAGGAGAAACCGTTATGAATTTTAACGACACCGTAAAAGGCTCCGCCCTGGAGGGCTTCTATCCCGAAGGATGGGATTTTGCAAAGATCGATGCCTGCATCGGCGACCCCGAAACCATTACCGACCGTCAGGCCCATTGGAATCCCAATTTCAATCCCGTTCCCTGCAAAACCCTGGGGGAATTTGAAACCTATATGGGGCACGAAATTGCTATGCAGATCCGTCTTGCCAAGGAGCGGGGCGAAAAGCTTGCCATGATTCTGCCCGTAGGCCCCATGGGAATGTACAAGTGGGTGGTCTATTTCCTGACCGAATGGAAGGTCGCCTGCGATCACGTTTACACCTTTAATATGGACGAATGGGCCGACGGAGAAGGAAATACCCTCTCTCCCGAGGATCACGGTTCCTTTAAGTATGCCATGGAAAATGCTCTGTTTAATCCTCTGGGTGAGCTGACCGTTCCCGAACATCAGCGCAACTTTGCCACCAAGGAAAACCTTCCCACCTATCCCGGCAAGATTGCCGCATTGAAGGCCGAAGGCGCAAAGCTGGTTCTCGTATACGGCATCGGCAGAATGTGCCACATTGCCTTCTGGGAACCCACCTTTGCCGCCGATTACGCTACCGCAGCCGAATGGGAAAAGGCTCCCTACCGTCTCGGTGCCAAGATTCATCCCCTCACCGTGGAGCAGAATGCTCTGACCAGCTTTAAGTCCCGTACCACCCTCGTGCCTTGCCGCGCCAACACCATCGGCCCCGGCCTGTTCCTGCAGGCGGATTACGCCATTGGCGGTGCGGACGGTACCCTTGGTCGCGGTATGCAGTGGCAGGGAATGTCTCTTTGGATGACCCTCCGTCATGAAACCACGCCCTGGATCACCTCTACTTATATCCCCACGCTGGCGGGACGCCTCTTCTTCCTGGACGAATTGGCCGGTCCTTTGGTTGCGGAGTGTAACTGATATGACCGATCGGAACGGGATTGCTGTTGTCGGCACCTTGTTGGTTGACAATATTTATGAAATTTCCGCCTATCCCGCAGAAGGGGAGCTGACTCAGATCCGTTCGGTCAAACGTGCCTGCGGGGGCCTGGTTCCCAACAATGGCATCGGTCTGAAGAAGATTGCTCCTCATATGCCTGTCTACGCTGTGGGCAAGGTGGGTAAGGACGATTCGGGGATGTTTGCTCTGGATGTGATGAAGCAGGCCGGGCTTGATATTTCCTCCGTAAAGGTTTCGGAGGGGGAGGCCACCAGCTTCACCGCCGTTATGAGTATTCCCGGGGGACAACGTACCTTTTTCTCTTACCCCGGCTGTTGCGCCACCTTTGGATGTGACGACATTGACTGGGATCACCTGCCCTGCAAAATGCTTCATTTGGGTTACTTTCTCCTGCTGGAGAAGGTGGACGGGGGAGACGGGCTGAAAATCTTGCAAGAGGCCAAAGCCCGCGGAATCGAGACCTCCATTGACTTGGTCAGCGAGAATAGTGACCGTTATTCTTTGGTGGTTCCCTGTCTGCCCTATGTGGATAATCTCATCATCAATGAACTCGAAGCCGCCAAAATCTGCGGCATGGAGCCTTCGGAGGAAAATCTTCCCCGCATCGCCGAAAAATTGCTGGAGATGGGGGTCCGTCAACGGGTTATTATCCATATGCCCTCCCTTGGCCTTTGCAAAACGCGGGAGTCTTTGACTCTTCTTCCCTCCGTTGATCTGCCCAAGGGCTACATCAAAGGGAAAACGGGCGCGGGGGATGCCTTCTGTTCGGGTGCGTTGATTGCCATCGCGCGGAATGCCTCGGATCGTGAGATTCTGGAGCTTGCGGAAGCCGCCGCCGTAGCCTCCCTTTCTGAGGCAGATGCGGTGTCGGGTATTGCAGAAGAGAAAACTTTGCTTGAAAATATCAGAAAATTCGGGAGAGAATAATTATGCTTGTTAATTTGAAAGAGATTTTGGAAATCGCCGAGCGGGATAAAATTGCCATCGGCATGTTCAACGCCACCGGATTTGATTCTCTGCAGGCCGTCATTGCCGCCGCCGAGGAATTGAATCAGCCCGTTATTATCGCCCATGCGGAGGTTCATAACGTATACAACGATGTTTCCATCGTCGGCCCCGCCATGGTGGCCGCCGCACAGAATGCAAAGGTGCCCGTTTGTGTCCATCTGGACCACGGGGTGACCATGGAAATGATCTACCGTGCTTTGCGCATCGGATTTACCTCGGTCATGATTGACGCCTCCGCCCTGCCCTATGAGGAAAATCTCGCCCTCACCAAGCAGGTGGTGGAAATGGCTCATTCTATGGGTGTCAGTGTGGAAGCGGAGCTGGGCCGTTTGGTTACCGGTGAAGCGGGCAGCAAAGAGGATGGTCCCGTCCTGAAGGCCGAGGATTTCTATACCGATCCCGCCGAGGCGGAAGCCTTCTGTAAGGAGACGGGGGTAGATGCGCTTGCCATCGCCTTCGGTACCTCTCATGGCTTCTACAACGCTCAGCCCAAGCTGGATTTTGATGTGGTCAAAAACGTGGCCGCCGCCACGGGGCTTCCCCTGGTCATGCACGGGGGCAGCGGTGTCTCCGAAGAGGGCTTTAAGACCGCTATTGCCAACGGTATTCGTAAGGTGAATTATTATTCTTACATGTCCAAGGCAGGCTACGAAGCCGCCAAGGCCGAAATCGAAGCCGGCAACAGTAAGTATCTGCACGATGTGGAATTTGCCGCCATGAAGGCCATGAAGGAAGATGTAAAAGAAGCGATCCGTGTGTTTGCAAATCTGAAGTGATTCCGAAAGGAGCATTGCTATGAAAAAAGGTATCAGTATCTGGTCCTTCCCCGGACAGAGTCTGGAAAAGAACTTTGACTTGGCAAAGGATGCAGGCTTTGATGGGGTGGAGGTTGCCTTCCATGAAGAGGGCGAGGTCAGTGTCAACAGTACCGAAAAGGATCTTTTGACGGTCAAAAAATCCGCTGAAAACAACGGCATTGAGCTTTATAGCGTTGCCGGCGGTGTGTATTGGGATCATTGGCTGACCGACGACGACAAAAAAGAACGGGAATTTGCCAAGGATTTGGTGCGCAAGCATCTGAATGCGGCAAAGGTTCTCGGTTGTGATTCGATTCTCGTAGTTCCCGGCTCGGTCAATGCGGAATTTGCCGCCCCCGGGAAGATTGTGGATTATCAGGATGCCTACGATCGGGCGTTGGAAGCCTTCCTGGAGCTGAAAGAAGAGGCGGAAAAGCTGCAGGTCAATATCGGCATTGAAAATGTCTGGAACCGTTTTTTGGTTTCTCCCATCGAGATGAAGGAATTCATCGACAAGATCGACAGTCCCTATGTGGGAAGTTATTTTGACGTGGGCAACGTTCTGTTCAACGGATTCCCCGAGCATTGGATCAAGATCCTGGGTAACCGCATCAAGAAGGTTCATTTCAAGGATTATCGAGTTGCGGCCGGCGGTTTGCATGGCTTTGTGGATCTGTTGGCAGGGGACGTGAATTATCCCGCCGTGATGGAGGCTTTCAAGGCCATCGGCTATGACGGATGGGTTTCCGCCGAGATGATCCCCCCTTACACCCATTACACCGAAACCATCATTTACAATACGTCCAATGCCATGGACAAGATTTTAGGGAGAAAATAATATGCTGAAGGTTGGACTTATCGGCTGCGGCTTCATGGGAAGCATGCACGCTAACTGCTACAACAACATTCCCGATGCAAAGGTGACCGCCGTTGCGGATTTGCGCCCTGAAAAGGCCGCCGAACTGGCGAAAATCTCCGATGCCGCCATCTATACCACGGGGAAAGAATTGATCGAGAATGCGGATGTGGATATTATTGACATCTGCCTTCCCACCTATCTCCATGCGGAGCATGCGCTGCTTGCCATGGATAAGGTGAAATATGTCTTTGTGGAAAAACCCGTCACCCTGACCCTGGAGGAGGGCAAAGCCCTCATTGCCAAGGCTGCCGAGACCGGTGCGCAGGTGCAGGTAGGACAGGTGATCCGCTTCTGGGACGAATATGTGGAACTGAAGAAGATTGTGGAAAGCGGTAAGTACGACAAGGTGATCAACGCCAACTTCCGCCGCATCAGTCCCCTTCCCACCTGGGGTTGGGAAAACTGGCTGCTGGATAAATCCAAGTCGGGCGGTGCGGGACAGGACCTGCACATCCATGACGTGGACTACGTCCTTTCCCTTTTCGGCGAGCCCAAGACCTACTATTCGGTCAAAAACGATAACAACGGTTATGTCAATACCCTCATGAACTACGGCGATTTCGTTGTGGGTGTGGAGGGTACCTGGGATCTGCCCGTGTGCCATCCCTTCCAGGCCACCTTCCGTGTGGTCTTCGAGAAGGCTGTGGTAGAGAATGCCGACGGCAAATTCCTCTGTTACACCGACGAGGGCGCCGAAGAAATCAAGATCGAAAAGGTGGCTCTTTCCGGTGGTGTCAGCGGCGGAAATATCTCCGATTTGGGCGGATATTATAACGAATTGGTTTATTTCTGCGACAAAGCCGCTAAGGGTGAGAAGATCGAAAAGGCCACGGTTTGCGATGCTGTTGCCTCCCTCGATTTCCTTCTCAGAGAACTGAATTTCAAGGGTTAATTCCCAAAAATAAAAATATCTCCGAGTTTTTTCTCGGAGATATTTTTTATATCGGTTTGGTTTATTCAGGAATGGTCGTCAACTAACTTCAGAATCAGATTCAATTCTGTCTCACTGTAGTTGTTGCTTTCTACGATAAGGAAGTATTTACGATTTTTCGCACGGTGATTTTATTGATATTTTCCGTAGAAGACTCGGGCTTTGTAGAACTGTGCTCCTTCGCTGACGCATTTTTTCAGATACAGGAAATTCTGAGTTTTCCAATAGCCGAAGGTGATGGTGTCGGTGGTCCAGCCTTCGTTACCGTTCTTGGCCCAGGAGGCGTCGTCGTATTTGGACTGGGTATAAATATAGTTGTTGTTCAGGTTGTTGCCGAAGCCCTTGACACCGTTTTTGTTCAGCTTTGCGCTGTCCTTGTAGCTTGTGGTGAAGGTCCCTTCCTCCTTGTCGAAGCGGAACACCTTGTTAGAGGTGACCCACAGATAGCGACTGTCCAGAAGGTCTGCGGCAAGGTCATGTCCACCGTGATCTCCGTTGGGCAGTTTTCCGCCCATCCCGCTGATCTTTTTCAGACTTTGCGTGCCGTCTTCGTTGTCCACAACTTGATAGGCCACCAATTCATAGGTTCCGAGGGCCCAAAGACAATCGTATTCCGGATCCCACAGAACGCCATGGGCGCCGGGCAGACCGTCGTAATCCGTGTATTTTGTTTTGTCTCCCTTGTTGACGCAGTTTGCACTGTTGAACAGACGGACGATTCCGTCGGTGGCACCGGCGGTGACTACATTGCCGCTGGGCAGGATTTCAATGGAATGAACGCCCCATCCCGCATCCCCTTTGGAGGCCCAGATGGTCTTCTTGGTTTCGTAGTCCACGATGGAGGCATTGTAGTCTGCGGTGTGAAGAATAACATCGCCGAAGACCGTGTCCTCCCGATATTTGACCGATGCGGAATAGGCATTTTTCAGGGACCAGATCTCCGCCTTGTCCAGATCTCCGTCCTCGCCCACCAGGTCCAGATCGTATACAATGATGCGTTTGGTTTCATAGTCGGACACAAGAACCTTGTTTTCCACAATCTTCAGAGGTTCCCACTCCTTCTGTTCCTCCGAAGTGTCGGTGGAGGTGTCGGTTTGAGAGGATACTTCCGAGGAGACGGTGCTTGCGTCTTTCGATTCTGTGTTTTGTTCGGGGGTATTTCCGCTGCAGGAAACAAGGCTAAGCAGCAGAATCACAGTCAGCAGAAGAGAGAATATTCGTTTCATGGCGAGTTCCTTTCTTTGACTCGAATTATTTGTATTCCACCGCCAGGACTTCTACGGCGGCATCGGATTCGGAGAGGTATTCGAAGGACGCTACGGTTTTTTCGGGGTGGGGATTTGGGTATGCGGTGGTGTAGTAGGTTTTTCCGTTGTGCGTTTCGGGAATGGCGGAATAGCAGACCTCGTTCAATGCGGTGGCGTCAAGGGTCGATTCCGGGTTGAAGTCAATTTCTGTATCGTCCCAACAGCAGGGAATGTCCCTGTTTGTAATATTGGTTCCGTATTTCACGTCCAAGAAGGCTTCCGTGCCGTCGGTGTAGGTGATTTTGTAACGCCCCAGATGATAGACTTTATCTTCGATGAACAGACCGTCCACAAAGGTGAAATAACGATGCTTGCGATCGGTGGTGTGGGTGACGTAAATATAAGAATTCCGTTCCGGGTCTCCGTAATGAAGGCGGAAGGCTTCATGGAAGGTGCTCTTCACGACCTCTGCACGGCGGGTGTCGTCATAAGAATCGCTCCACAGGGCAAAGGCGCCGAAGATCATTTGATAATACTGATTGTTGCGCTGCATATATTCCGGATGATAGCTTCCCCAGTTGGAGAAGGAGCCGCCTTTTGCGCCGAACTTTTTCCGTTCTCGCCAGTATTTTACGTTGGAGGCGGACATGTTGCCGAAAACCATGTCATAGCCATGGGTGTGATAGACAAAATCGGTTTGCAGACCGAAGCTGTAGTACCAGTTGAACATCAGAATGTCCCGCGGGAGCAAATACTGACAGTAGTAGGTTTCGGGAATATAGATGGTTTCATTGGGCCAATGGAGTGCCGCATTTCCCGCACCTCCGTAGGTGCGTCCGTTGGCGGTAACGGTGGGAAGGAGTTTTTCTCCCCACATGGCGGTGCGGATGCCCCGTTCCTTCAGCCAGCCGTGAATTTTCTTTACGTCATCGGCGAAAATGTCGTGGGGTTTTTTTCCTTTGCAACGGGGACAGAGGGCCATGGTGTAATATTCGTCATGACCGATGTTGACCAATTCGGGTTGGAATACATCGAGAATCTCTTCCAATACATCAAACACCAAGGGATAGGTGTCGGGATGGTTTGGGCAGTAGGTATCGGGGTATTGATCGTCGGCCTCGCGTTCCCGAATTTCGGGGTGGGCCATGCAGAGATAGTCACAGTGGGATAGGGTTGGAACCTCGGGATAGACCGTCAGTCCGCGGGATTTTGCATAAGCCACCAGTTCCCGTACCTCGTCCTGGGTTAAAACATCCCCCTCACCGTTGTCGGTATGGATGGAGTTTTTGCACCAGCCGTAGCCGTTCTGGATCTCCTTGGTCCGACCTGAATAACGATGGGTTTCTTTGGTGTATTCCTTCCAGACCTCGTTAATTTCGGGGTGCCGTTTATATTCCATGGCGCCGCCGATCTCCAGCGAAAGATAGTTGTATTTATAATAAGCAAGAAGATCTACGGTATCGTAAAACAGTTGGAAGGAGTTGCGGCCGGGGAGATAGGCCCGATATCCCCGATAGGAGCAGTCGGGAGTGTCTTCGATCCGTCCCGTGCAAAGCTCCTTGTGGTCGCACAACTGCTTCAGGGTAACGGCGGCATAAATCCGCGCCCGCTCGGTGGTTCCGTAGAGAGTGGCTTGTGTTTGTGTGATGATAAGAGCGTAGGTTTCCTCTCCCGCAGGGACGGTCAGATCTTCGGGAAGGGTTTCGGAAAAGCGAATGCTTTGAATGGTTCCGTTGTCGGTCCCCCACTCCGCAAGCAGTTTCTCGGATACTTTCTTTGCGTATCCCTCCCCCGTGACGACGGCGGACTTGTTCAGTGCGACGGGTGTTTCTTTTTGGTATACTTTCGGTTCGAAAAACATAACACACACTCCTTTTATTGATATCTTGTGTCAAAAATTCGTAGCTTATAGTAGGCGTCATCGGCGACCTTATGGGTCAGAACCTTCGTTTCCTTTTCGTCCGTGACGCAGATAAATATGGTATCCGCATTCCAGTATTGATATACTCCGCCGCTCTTTCCTGCCGCAATAATCGGAAGAACGCCGTCGGCAAACAGTCCAAACCCCGTGCAGCAGCCCAGATCCGTTGCTGCCGCATCCTTGCAAGGATAGTCATAGGAAAAGGTTTCGGTTTTTTTGTGGAAACGGACAATGCCTCCGATGGCAGAAATCAAAAGAGAATCCGGGTCTCCGTAAAAAGGTGCCATATCGTGCATCCCTCCTTTGGGGGCGGTATACTCTCCCACCGGTGTCAGCGAGGGTGACGTTTCGGATCCTTCCACACGGAAGGAGCGGAGCTTTTGTCCTCCTTCCACCCATAAAAGGTTATATTTGGGATCCCATAGAATCCCGTGCACGTCGGGAACTCCCCGATCATCTCCCGCCAACTGCAGGGTGTAAGCCGCTTCGGATTTTCCGGGTGGGTAGATCGATACCCGTCCGTCGTTGGAGGATCCCACAATAAGGGTTCCGTCGGGTAACAGTTCCGAGGTGTGAGGATTGCAACCCGCCTCATTGGCGGTCAGAAGGATCTTTTTTGTTTTCATGGAGATAATATATGCCTTGCGGGGTTGGCCGGAGATCAGTGCCACATCTTCGCCGTAATAATCGCTGCGGCGAAATTTCAGCCCTGCAATCCATCCGTAATTTTCATGTCCTTGGGTGTCATGACGATATTCCCAGAGAATGGATGTTTTGTCGTTCCAATCGGGATTTCCCAGATCTCGGATAATAACTCGTCCGTTCAACTGATCACAGAGCCCCACATAGTGGGGTGTTTCGGAGAGAATTTTCGGAAGATTCATCTCAACACCTCTTTCTTATTTTTGTTATTTCAGATACGCCATTTGTTGGCGGTAGAGCATGATTCGATCCCGCCCCATGTGTCCCATGGCGTCCTCCCGAATACTGATGCGATCGCCCTTTGCGACCCTACAGGTCCCCGTGAGGAACACGGTACGGCGATCTGACAAAATGAGGGGAGAAGGGGTGGAGTCCAGGGGAATTCCGTTTTGGAGCAGTTGTATGGCGCAGGGGTTGTTGTCATCATAAAGCTCTGAGGTTCTGCCCAGGGAGATGAAATATTCCAGAAGTCCGCTTTTCGGGCACAGAAAACTTTTTACCGCATGGACCCGATTGCCCGGATGCATACTGTAGCCATCGTAGCGGTTTCGGCAGTACCATGTGGGATCGTCGGTTTCCGCCCGCAAATAGGGCGCTTCAAAATATTCTCCGTTCCATTCCATGGGGAAAAGGTCATTTGTTTTGGGATCGAAATAGGAAAATTCCCACAGTCCGTCTGCGGTTGGATTTTTGCCTCGGTTCCATTCTTCGGGGGACATGCGGTATTCGTAGACCGTCTCATAACGCTCCTTGGTTTCTTCTCCCTTAGCGTATCGTCCCGGAGAGATGCCGTAAGCGGAGCGAAAGGCTTTTGCGAATCCTTCTCGGGTGGAGAACCCCACCGATGCCGCCGCTTCCGCCACAGAGGCACCCTGTCGAAGGGCTTGTTTTCCTGCTTCCAAACGGACTTGTTGCAGACGATGGGAAAGGGTTTCGCCCACGTATTGTTTAAAAATGCGCCTGCAATGCCAGGAAGAGTAGCCTGCGGCATGGGCGATATCTTCAATGTCGATGTGTTTGCGAAAGTTTTGCTCTATAAAACGCATCATTCGCAACAGATCGAACAAATAAAGCCGATTCATGCGCTCACCTGCCTTTTTTCCATTATAGCACAGGTGAAAGAGAATTGCAAGATTTTTTGCAATTTTTGACAAGAAAATTCACATGATGCCGGGAAATGTTTTTCCCTTCTTTTTTTGTTTTGACAGAGATTTTTATGACGAATCGGTTTATTTTATATTTCACTTATATTAAGTATTCAAGATTTGAAATTCTCTTTAAAATAAAAGCATCTCCGATGATTTCAGAGATGCTTTTTATACCGTTTTGGTTTATATTTATAATATTCCCTATAATGTAAGTTTGTTTTATTGTCCGCGGAGTATGGGTTCAAAAATCTTATTGTTCCCTTGACATTTGCGGCGGATTCTGTTATAATGGTTTCAGGTTTAATGCTTGGAGGAAGGGATATGTTTCGAAAACTGACGCGGCGCAACCGTGAGATTTCGCGGGAGGCGTGTGTGGAGATTCTGACCCGTGAGACCCGTGGGGTTCTGACGGTGAACGGCGATGGAGGCTATCCTTACGGGATGCCCATGAACCATTTTTATAATCTCGAAGATGGGTGCATTTATTTCCATTGCGGAAAAAATGGGCACCGTCTTGATGCGCTGAAAGCCTCGGACAAGGTTTGTTTTTGCGTGTACGAGCAGGGGACACGGGAGGTGGACGACTGGGCCTATTTGGTGCGCAGTGTCATTGTGTTCGGGCGGATGGAAGTTCTGGAGGATTTGGAGCAGATCATTGCCATCACCACAAAACTTTGTCATAAATTCCCCTGCGATGAGCAATATATAAAAGATGAAATTGCAGCCTCCGGGAAGAATACGCTTCTGTTGAAGTTGATTCCCGAGCATGTCTGCGGCAAAAAGATAAAAGAAGCATAAAAGGAGTATTATTATGTTGGAAGTCGGAATGAAAGCTCCCGAATTTACCCTCACAGACAAGGACGGCAAGGCCGTTTCTCTGTCGGATTTTCGCGGAAAAAAGGTGGTTCTGTATTTTTATCCCAAGGACAATACCCCCGGTTGTACCCGTCAGGCCTGCGCCTTTGCGGGGGCATATGAAGGGTTCCGCGCAAAGAACGTGGAGGTCATTGGCATCAGCAAGGACAGCGTGGCGTCCCATGTGAAATTTGCGGAAAAGCATAATCTGCCCTTCGTTCTTCTCTCCGACCCCGAGCGGATTGCCATTGAGGCCTACGGGGTATGGCAGGAGAAAAAACAATGCGGAAAGGTCTCCATGGGCGTGGTGCGCACCACATTCCTGATCGATGAAGCGGGCAACATTGCCGCCGTCCTGCCCAAGGTGAAGCCTGACACCAATGCCGCCGAAGTTTTGGCCATGCTGTAAACAGAAGTAAGAAGCCCCCCCCATCCGGTGTCGATAATTTTTTCAATGTCAAACTCGTCTACTATTTCGTTGGCGCCTTTCCCTGAGCGGGGAGGAAGGGCTAACGAGAAAGTTTTTCTGCACGCTTTCCCGGATGATTCCAATGTGCTTGACATCTTCGGAAAAATGTGGTATACTGTACGTATCAGAAACAGGATTTGAGGCGAGTATGTTGAATCATATTATCGGATTGAATTTGGACGAAGAACGGGCTTTGTATGCTTTGAAGGACGGACTTGTGGAGCAATGCACCTTTGCCGGGCCTGCGGATGGGGAATCCGCTTTGAAGGAAGCCCGTAACGTCACCGTGCGGAACTGCTCTTTTTCTCTGCGCTATCCCTTTTGGCATACAGAAGATTTTTCCGTAGAACACTGCACCTTTGACGAAGGGGTGCGGGCACCCTTGTGGTATGCTAAGCGAGGTTCTTTTTCCCACTGCAGCTTTTCGGGAGTCAAGTGCCTGCGGGAATGTGATTCTATTTCCTTCGATCATTGTGAAATCACCTCGGAGGAATTCGGCTGGCGGAATCGGAACATTGATCTGGATCGCTGTGACATCACCGCCCAGTATTTTCTCTTTGAGACCAAGGGTGGCAGTCTGAAAAACGTAACGATGAAGGGAAAATATTCCTTTCAGTACACCGAAGATCTGACGGTGGAAAACTGCGATCTTGACACCAAGGACGCCTTTTGGCACAGCAAAAACGTCACCGTGAAAAATTGCACTGTGAAGGGGGAATATCTTGGATGGTATTCCGAAGGACTGACGCTGATCAACTGCAAAATCATCGGAACCCAACCCCTTTGTTATTGCAAAAATCTAACGCTGATTGACTGTACCATGGAGGATACTGACCTGTCCTTTGAGTATTCCCACGTGAACGCTACCGTGCTCGGCCACATTGATTCGGTGAAAAATCCCGCCTCGGGACGGATCGTAGCAGACACCGTTGGAGAGATCATTCTGGAAGACTCCGTTATGGAAACCAACTGCGAAATTGTCGTGAAATCATAAACCGTATCGATTTAAAATTCCTTCGGTGTCCAATTTGGTGCAGGAGGAATTTTTTTCGCATTTTCACATTTTTATAAAGGAAAGCCGGTTTAAAAAGGCAAAAAATCACCGCCCGCATCTTCCCGGATGCAGGCGGTGATTTTTTTTTGCCCATACTATGATGTATATAACAGAGGAGAAGTGTGCAATTAATCGGGGATTAGCCCCACCAAGGGAAGAACGCTGTTCTTTCTGCCGATTGGATTTCGCCGGATACAGCGCTGATTACATATTTGTACTCGTGCGTAAAGGTGTAAAAGGAAACTGTATAGGTGTCTGCTTCCCGGTTCAGGTCGCATTTGGGATACCAAACCTGATTTGCGTTTAACCCGGCATGGGAGAATGCAATTTTTTTGGCATCTTCTTTTGTAATCGGTCGATCTTCCGTATCGGTGTTTGTATCAGATGCATCGGGCTCGGTGTCCGTGTCGGTGATATCGGAATCGGTACTGACGTCGGGCTCGGTGTCTGTATCGGTGATATCGGAATCGGTGCTGACGTCGGGCTCGGTGTCTGTATCGGTGATATCGGAATCGGTGCTAACGTCGGGCTCGGTGTCTGTATCGGTGATATCGGAATCGGTGCTGATG
>JAGAOU010000002.1 GCA_017623595.1 Clostridia bacterium | reverse complement strand
GTGCATCAGCCCAGCAGAATTTCCCGCAGAGCATCAATATTTTCCGCAACATATTCCGGGGAGCAGGAAATCACCGCAAAGCCATCGGGGTCAAAGAATACTCCCGCCACCCCTGCGGCATGGGCCGCCTCGTGGTCCAGATTGCGGTCTCCCACCATGACCATAGCATCAGGCGTCAGATTCCGTTCCTCCAGAATCAGTGCAACCATATCCTTTTCCGGCTTGGCCCGCAGCCCCTCCCGACTGTCAGGGCAGGCGAACACATCAAAATATTGCTCCAGCCCATCCCGCTGAAGATAACCCTTGCATCCTGCCACGGTGCGGTTGGAGCAGATGTGATTCCGCCCTCCCGAAGCCACAATGTCCCGCAAAAGCTCGGGAATTCCGGGATAGGGAACGATACGGGGCGAGATCCCCATGGCAACCACCTGCTTACGGTATGCCTTTCGCAGCTCCTCCACGGGAATCCCGCTGACCGAGGAATAATGGGCATAGGAATCCCCCAAAGAAAGGTGGGCAAGACGGGTGATGTTTTCCTGACTATCGGTAATTCCAAGGGAACGGAGTCCCTCGGTCAGACAGTAAATGATATGGGAATAAGAATTGTACAGTGTTCCGTCAAAATCCCATGCAATATGCTGATATTTCATATCAGTCTCCGAAGATGATTTTTCGCAGAATATCGGCGGTATAGGCCTCGTATTCCGCATCATCGGGCTTCACGTTGCAACGGTCGGGATCAAAGAAGCAGCCTTCACAGCCCGCATTGTGCGCCGCCTCGATATCAAGGGGACGGTCTCCCACCATCAGCAGGGCGGAGGGCTTGATGCCTCGAGTGTTGAGCACCACATTCAAAATATCCGGCTTGGGCTTACCCAGAATACCGTTTTTCTTATCCACACCGGAAATCACGCCGAAATATTGGGTCAGGTTGTCCCGATCCAAATACATCAGTGTCTTTTTTGCCTCCTTGTTGGAGCAGATATGATTCTGCATGCCTGCGGCGGCAATGTCCCGCAGAAGCTCGGGGATACCGGGAAAGGGCTGACAAAGATCAGAGGTATAAGAATCCTTATAACTGCGATATTCCTTGGTCAGATCCTCCACAGAGCAACCGCAGAGGGGCGCATAATGCTTCAACGCATGGCCCTGAGTGACGCGGGTATAGGAGTTGATCTCCTCCAAAGAGGAATGCACGCCGTGTCTTGCCAAAATGATCTGCATATCCGAATTGATGTGGGGATAGGAATCGTAAAGACAACCGTCAAAATCCCACGCAATATCTGTATATTTCATTTTTTCTCCTTCGCAGAAGAGGCGCAAGAACGGATTTCCCGTCCTTACGCCCTCATTTTTTATTCGTATTCTACAACGTCAACCCACTTGAGAAGCAGTTCCTTCTCTTCGGGCTTGCCCTTAACCGACTGGGAAGCGGCAACGATGGGAAGCCACTTCTGAACGTACTGATAAGCGGTGTCGCTCTTTTGGCAGAACAGGTGCATATATTTCTTTGCCAAATCCTCCTTGCCCTCCAGCCAGAACAGAAGGTAGGTACGGGCCACGTCGGCGGAGGCGTTGCCCTGCGTTACATGGGCCCAGTCAATGACATAAGCATCTCCGTCGGGCGTGATGATCACGTTGGAGGGGTGGAAATCCCCGTGGCAGATCTTGGTGTGGCGCTTCATACCCTCCAAACGGGTGTGAAGGTCATAGCGGGTGGTGGCGTCCAGATCGGCTTCGGAAATCTTTCCTCTCATCTTGTCTCTCAAACGGATGAGCATGGAGGGAGCCTTGGTGGCATGGATTTTCATCTGCAGATCCACGAACAGGTTCAGGTATTCCTCTTCCTTTTCGGGATGCTCTGCCATCAGCTGCTCCAGGGTCTTCCCGGGGATGTGCTGCTGCACGATGGCCCACTGTCCGTTGGCCTTACAAACCTCCACAACCTTGGGAACGGGCAGGTTGGTGGTTTCCAGGATGGCGTTGTTCATCGCCTCCCGCAGAATCCCTTCTTTAGAGAAGGAATCGTTAAAAACCTTTACGATGTTTTCGCCGTCCAGGTAGATCACCTTGTCGGCGCGGGTCACCAGAACATTGCTCAAATTCATATCGTTGCTCCTTTCCGCATCAGATGGCTTCGTGCTTGCCGTAGTAAGCGTTGAGATACATCTGTTTGATCTCGCTCATCAGGGGGTAACGGGGGTTTGCGCCGGTGCACTGATCGTCGAAGGCCTGCTCCACCATGTCGTCAAGACGGGCGAGGAACTCTGCTTCGTCAATGCCGTAATCCTTGATGGTGTCCTTGATGCCGACGGTGTGCTTCAGATCGTTGATCGCACGGATCAGATTCTCCAGCTTCTCTTCGTCGGTATTGCCGCCCAGGCCCAGGGCATCGGCGATTTCGCCGTAGCGGGCAAGGGTATGGGGATGAGTGTACTGGGAGAAGGTACCCATCTTCACGGGAACCTCCACCGCATTGAAGCGAATGACCTCTTCGATCATCAGCGCATTGGCAACGCCGTGGGGCAGGTGATGGAAGGCACCCAGCTTGTGCGCCATGGAGTGGCAAACACCCAGGAAGGCGTTGGCAAAGGCCATACCTGCCATGGTGGCGGCATTGGCCATCTTTTCACGGGCTTCCACATCGGTCTGACCGTTTTCGTAAGCGCGGGGCAGATATTGGAAGATGGTCTTCAGGGCCTGCAGCGCCAGACCGTCGGTGTAATCGGTAGCCAGCATGGCCGCATAAGCCTCAACGGCGTGGGTCACAGCGTCGATACCGGAGGCGGCGGTCAGCCCCTTGGGAGCGGACATGTGGAAATCGGTATCAATAATAGCCATGTTGGGCAGAAGCTCATAGTCGGCCAGAGGATACTTGACACCGGTCTTTTCGTCGGTAATTACGGCGAAGGGGGTCACCTCGGAACCGGTACCGGCAGAGGTGGGAATCGCAATAAAATATGCCTTTTCGCCCATCTTGGGGAAGGTGTAAACACGCTTGCGGATATCAATGAAGCGCATGGCCATATCCATAAAGTCGGCCTCGGGATGCTCGTAAAGAACCCACATAATCTTGGCCGCGTCCATGGCGGAGCCGCCGCCGAGGGCGATAATGGTATCGGGCGCAAAGGCACGCATCTGAGCCGCACCCTCCAGGGCATTGGCCAGAGTAGGATCGGGCTGAACGTTGAAGAAGGTGGTGTGGGCGATGCCCATTTCATTCAGCTTATCGGTGATGGGCTTGGTGTAACCGTTCTGATAGAGGAAGGTATCGGTGACGATGAAGGCTTTCTTGGCGCCGCGGACAGTTCTCAGCTCATCCAGCGCCACGGGCAGACAGCCCTTCTTGATGTAGACCTTTTCGGGTGCGCGGAACCAAAGCATATTTTCCCTTCTTTCTGCAACGGTTTTGATGTTCAACAAATGTTTGACGCCCACGTTTTCGGAGACCGAGTTGCCGCCCCAGGAGCCACAGCCCAGCGTGAGAGAGGGGGCAAGCTTGAAGTTGTAAAGATCGCCGATGCCACCGTGAGACGAGGGGGTATTGACCAAAATACGGCAGGTCTTCATCCGTTCGGAGAATTCCGCCAGCTTTTCCTGCTCGGTGACGGGATTGAGGTAGATGGAGGAGGTATGTCCGAAGCCGCCGTCGGCAACCAGACGCTCCGCCTTGGCGAAGGCATCCTGAATATCGCAGGCCTTATACATGGCAAGAACGGGGGACAGCTTTTCATGCGCAAATTCCTCGCTCAGATCCACGCTCTCCACTTCCCCGATGAGGATCTTGGTAGATTCGGGGACGGTGACTCCCGCAAGGGATGCGATGGTGGCGGCCTTCTGTCCCACAATACGGGCGTTCAGGGCACCGTTGATCAGGATGGTCTTGCGGACTTTTTCGGTTTCCTCTTCGTTAAGGAAGTAGCATCCGCGGGCGGCAAATTCCGCCTTGACCGCATCGTAAACATCCTGAAGTACGATCACCGACTGCTCGGAAGCGCAGATCATACCGTTGTCAAAGGTTTTGGAATGGATAATGGAGTTGACGGCCACCACAATGTCGGCGGAAGAATCAATAATAGCAGGGGTGTTGCCTGCGCCGACGCCCACGGCGGGCTTGCCGGAGGAGTAGGCCGCCTTGACCATACCGGGACCACCCGTGGCAAGGATGATGTCCGATTCCTTCATGACCAGATTGGTCATTTCCAAGGAAGGCACGTCGATCCAGCCGATGATGCCCTCAGGAGCACCTGCCTTCACGGCGGCGTCCAGAACCAGCTTTGCGGCAGCGATGGTGGATTTTTTCGCTCTCGGATGGGGAGAAATGATGATACCGTTGCGGGTCTTCAGGGCGAGAAGGCACTTGAAGATGGCGGTGGAGGTGGGGTTGGTGGTGGGAATGACGGCGGCAATCACCCCGATGGGCTCTGCGATCTTCCGCATTCCGTAGGCCTTGTCTTCCTCGATCACACCGCAGGTTTTGGTGTCACGATAGGCGTTGTAGATGTATTCGGCGGCGTAGTGATTCTTGATGACCTTATCCTCCACCACACCCATACCGGTTTCCTCTACGGCCATGCGAGCCAGAGAAATACGGGCATTGTTGGCGGCAAGGGCGGCGGCACGGAAAATTGCATCCACCTGCTCCTGAGTGTAGGTCGCAAAGATCTGCTGGGCCTTGCGGATGTCACTCAACCGCTGCTCCAGCTTTTCCACGCTGTCCACAATGTACTGATCCATGTTGTGTTCTCCTTTTCCGATCTATAAAAGACTTGTGATACGTTGTTAATCTCCCAAAATGGGATACAAAAGGGCTCTTTTCGAGCTCACCGAGACATTATACCACAAAAAAACCGATTTGTAAAATACCAAAATCGCATAACGGTATTCCGATTTCGGCATTTCGGGAGGGGCTCAGCGAATGATTCGGTTCCCCACTTTATCCCGTACCCGCTTGATTTCACGGATGAAATCCAGATCCAGCTCGGTGAACTTATAATTCTCCCGACGGATCAGTAAATCCTTGTAGGGGCGGTTATATCCCTTCAGACGGCGCTGCACCAATCCGTAGCGCTTGAGAATGATCTCGGGCATGGGGGAGGTGAGCAGAAACGTGGCGGGGATGGTGCTGAGAAGCTCATAGCCGCTGGCTCTCTCATAGATATAGATATGCTTGTCGATGGCCTCGTCGAACTCTCCTTTGCGAACCTCCGCAAGAGGAAGGGAGGGCACGTAGGGATCCCCGTGTCCCAACTGAACGCAATCGCAATCCACCAAATCGGTGAAGGTCAGATCCTCCTTGTTGGCCAACATGTGATTTTCGGAGAGAAGTACAATGGGATCAAACTCCCAGATATCCTCACTGCGCAACCCCTTTTCCGATAAAAACCGCTCAAAATAGGGCTCATATTCCTTGGCATAACGAATGATGCCTAGATTATAATTATTCTGAAGAATATTATTTATGGCCTTCAGAGAGTTGGTTTCCCGATAATTGATCTCAATTTGCTTGGTCAGGTCCAACTCACCCACCAGTTGTTTGAGAGCATGGGCAAGGTAGCCGGCTCTGGGGATGGAAATATTCATCCGCTGGATTTCTTTTGCGGAGGGGTTGTAGATGGTCTCCACCTCCCGCACCTCATCCAGAATCCGATTGGCGTGGGAGAGAAAAATTTCCCCCTCGGGGGTGGGCACAATGCCCTTGGCGGTGCGCTTGAAGATGGTGATGCCCAAGGAATCCTCCAGCTCCTTGATGGCGCGGGAGAGGCGGGGCTGACCCATGTACAAATTTTCCGCCGCCATGGTGATGGAACGGGTGCGGGCCACCTCCACGGCATATTTCAGATGCAGCAGGTTCACGGTCGACCTCCTTACAGATTCAAAAGATAACGGCCCACGGAATGGGCAAAACGCAAGGCCTCGGGCAGAAGGGGTGCGGGGAGGCGCTTAAGATAACCCGTCAGTTCAAAAGTGAAATCCCCCGTATAACCGTAGTCCTTCAGTGCTTGCATAATGGCAGGCCAGTTGTGCGCCCCAAGATAGGGCAGCAGATGGCGGTCATCCCGATAATCGGTATCCTGAATATGAAGTCCCCGCAAAATGCCGGGGTCGGTTTTTGCGATCATTTCCTCCGGTTCATTCCCGGTGATGGCGGCATGTCCCACATCGATGCAGACCGAATACCAAGGGGAATTCAACTCCCGAATCATGGCGTTGAGTTCCTCGGGACGTCCCAACCGACCACTGATACAATTCCGCTTCGTATCCCGATAGAAGAGATTTTCCACGGCGATAAGGATTCCGAACCGAGCGGCATAAGGTTCAAGGGAGCGATAATAGCGGAGATTATACGCAAATTCGTCCTCCGTTTTTTCGGGAACACCGATACTGTGTATTACGATAGACTCTGCCCCCAAGATGGCAGCAGCTTCGATGGCACGAGTCACATTCCGATAGTCCGGATCCTCCTCGGTCATAGAGGTGCCGTAGCGCACGGAGAAGGGTGCGTGTGCCTGATTACACACCAATCCCAATTGATCCAAATGCGCACGCAGCTCTTCCGCATAGGTGCGGTATGCGTCGGTATACATGGGGAAGGACGCATCCCCCCAATAAAAGGAATAGTCCACACAGTCGAATCCCGCATCACGGATCACGGTCAGGCCATCCTTATCCCCAAACCGTTCCCGCAACACAAAGCTTTCCACAGCAAGCCGCATAAACAATCGCTCCTTCGCAGTGTTTTCTTCATTATACCACATTTTTGCGACAAAATCAAGAGATTTCCTCCCCGCATCTCCAAAAAAAGACAAGATATTTTCGAATCTTACGGGAAATTTGCGAAAAAAACGAAATTCCCCCTTGCAAAAAAGGGGGAATCGTGCTATAATATAAGAAGAGAAGATCTCAGCCGTCGTTACGGCAGAAGGAAAAATTCCTCCTAAGGGTGGGCATCAACGCCGCAAGAGCACCCGACACCACCACGGTGATAATCGCTTCGGGGAGCATGTAGGACATGTTATAGAACAGTGCCCAGGTCAAAGCGGTATACCCTTCCTCCGCCCACATGCCGAAGAATGCCCAGCCGGACAGGAAATGACAGGCATAACGCAGGACGCAGACAAAGATTGAGCCCAGCACGGCGCGTACCGAATCATTGCCCTTGAAAATTCCCGCAAGACCGATGACGGTGTAGGCCAGAATATAGTCCAGAAGAATGCTGCACAGCAGCACGGGGACAGACAAGCCCCAGGATCCCATGCCTTCCATAAAGCCCATCATCAGCTGGAGCATGGCATTGACAAAGGCGCACCCCAGCCCCCACTTGGTCCCGAACAAAAGGGCCACAAGAACGACGGGAACCATGGCACCCAGAGTGACGGAGCCCCCCTGCGCCCAGAATTTGAAGGGTGCAAAAAGGCTGAGAACGAAGGAAAGAGCCACCATCATGGAACAAACGGCCAGCTTTTTCATTGAATCGTTTTTCTTCATTGAGAAAAACCTCCCATTTTAATAAATTATAAAAATGAAGGTCTCGCCCGACGGCCTTGAAAGGGCACCGGTATCCCTTAAAAAGCCGTCAAAAAAATCCTCCCACCGTACGGTAAGAGGATGATGTTTACACCAATGATATGTTTGCATCTTCCCTCCGCAGGCACTTGCTCCTGTTCAGGTTCAATGGGTTTCGGGCTTCTGCCCGCTCTCAGCGCAGTAATCAGCGCACCCCGGCAAGGATATTCATTTTTACGGGATTATTATAACACGGATTTTTTGGATTGTAAAGCCCTTTTTCGATTTTGTTCGCCTTTTGTAAAATTTACATACACGGAGGAATCTCTCGTGAACCGAAATGTTTTCATCTTAAACCCCAAGGCAGGCTTCCGCAAACTGGAGGAATGGAAGGCGCTCATCGCCGCAAAATTCGGAGAAAACGCCATCATCCGTCTCACCGAGCGGGCGGGGCATGCCACCGAAATTGCGAAGGAATACACAAACTCCACCATCTTTGCGGTGGGCGGAGACGGAACGGTTAACGAGGTCATGAACGGCCTTGTAGGCTCGGACAACACCCTCTGCATCCTTCCTGCGGGAAGCGGCAATGACTTTGTGCGAACCCTGTACAAGGACATTCCCAAGAAAAAGCGGACCGTAAAGGGGATTCTGGAGCGCATTGAGACCCTGAAGCCGAAAAAGATCGACTGCAGCAGTGCCAACGGAAGCTATTTCATGAACATTGCCTCGGTGGGCTTTGACGCAGAGGTGGTGCGCAATTCGGAGCGGTACGAAAATGTCCCGGGCTTGCGCAAGTTGAGTTATATCATCTCCATTTTCTACACCATTTTCCATTATCGCGGCATCGATCTGAAAGGGGAAATCGACGGAATTCCCTTTGAGCAGAAATCCCTGCTTCTTTGCGTGGCAAACGGGAAATACTACGGAGGGGGCGTAAAGATTGCCCCCGAAGCGGAATTCGATGACGGAAAGCTGGACGCTTATCTGATCGAAAGCGTCAGCCCCATGCGGTTTCTGTCAGTCCTGCCCAAGCTGGCGGCGGGAACCCACACAAAACTGCGCTTTGTCAAGCATTTCAAGGCGGACAAGGTAACCCTGCAGGGGGAAAATCTGACCTTGAATCTGGACGGAGAATTATCCCCCACCCAAGAAGCGGCCTTTCAGGTCATTCCCGGCGGGATCACCGTCCTCGCCCCCGAACCATCCATTCCACAAATCTCATAACTGCCCGGGAGGCTTACTGTATGAAAAGAATCCTGTCCCTTCTTTTGCTCCTTGCCATGACCACGGCACTGCTCTGCGGATGCTCCGCCCCCATCATTTACGACGAGGAAAAAGAAGTCAACCAATGGTTCAATGCCCGCATTGAGGGATATTCCTATCTGGGCGGCGAAAAAAGCTGCAAGCTCTACAACGATAAAGAGGGCTTCATTGTAGACATGCGCATTGCCTCGGGGGGAATTCCTCAGCCCGAGGTGGAATATGATCCGATCTCGGTTTCCGTGCGGGAGACCGATCTTCTTACTGCATGGATCGGGGACAAGGCCTATGCCTCCGCCTCCAATGCGCAAAGAGTGTTTGATCCCTATCAGAATCAATACCTGCCGTCCATGCAGATCTATCAAAAGGATGCCGTTACCTTCCGCATCTTCCTTTGGCTTTGGGGCGGCTACACCGATTTCTACCCCATTCCCCGTCTTCTGTCCGAGGAACAGTATACCAACATGAAGGAATTGATGAGCGCTTATCACGATGAAAAATACATCGAAAGCCTCAACAACGATGTGGAGCCCGTGGACTACAACGCTCTCTTCCTCAGCGCATACACCTCCACCTACAAATCCGACCTTGTGACAAACCCCAACGGGGTGTTGTTCTACGAATACACCGGCGCCGCCGACGAATATCTGGCAGACTTTGCCTCGGTCTTTGCCCGCATGGAACTAACCCAGCAGAATTGGCGAAAGACCTTTGAGGAATTGGGATACAAGGGATCTGCGCAGGAATATCAGATCGTCTATTTTGACATGGTGATCGGAGAAAGCGCCATCGACATGACCCTGAAAAAGAGTGATGCATACCTCTCCCCCGCCCTGAAGGCGCAAAACAACACCTTCACCTACACCTTCTGCACCAACCTCTCCCAACAGAAATTCATCAACGCCACGCAGGAATAAAGCACAAAAAGCGACCGAGCAATCGGTCGCTTTTTTTAATGGGGAGTGTACTTTCTTTTTTCAGAGGAAAAAGAAAGTACCAAAGAAAAACCTCTTTATGTCCCGACGGATTACATCCGTCGGAGATTTTTATATAACCAAAACACCCCAAGCCAAGGGACAATCAAGCATAAAGACGGCATCATGCATCCTCCTCCGCAACACGGTAATAATGCTTCTCCGCCCGAAGTCTGAGCCCCACAAGGCGGGGATTGACCTGATCATGGAAGCAGAGGGCAACGGAGCTTTCCTCTGTCGGATGGGTCTCATCCGCATATTCCACGGAGGTCTCCGCATAGATCAACTCATAGGTATACACGGGATAAACCCGCCGCTCTCCGTATTT
>JAGAOU010000042.1 GCA_017623595.1 Clostridia bacterium | reverse complement strand
ATCGTTGATGAGGATCATGATGATGTCAGCAACTTTTGTTGCTTCTGCCGATGTCATAACCTTGAGTCCCTGTGCCTCAGCCTTTGCCCAGCTCTTGGAACCCTCGTAAAGACCGACAACTACGTTCACACCGCTATCCTTTAAGTTGAGCGCGTGTGCGTGTCCCTGAGAGCCGTAACCGATGATCGCAACGGTCTTGCCGTTCAGTTTCTGAAGATCGCAATCCTGCTGATAGAAAATTCTGTTTGCCATTTTTATTACCTCTTTCTGATTATAAATTTAGATTTTGACGCAGTGTAGAGCTGCCTTTTTCAATCGATGCCGTTCCTGTACGGCAGATCTCAAGAATGGTGTGATCCCGCATAAGGGAAATAAAATCATCCATTTTGGTGCTGTTGCCGATCACGCGAAGGACGATAGAATCCTTGGTGTAATCGATCGTTTCGGCCTTGAATGCCTCTGCCGCCGCGTGAATTTCATCACGTGTGGCGGGATCGTTTTTGAGTTTAATGAGCATCAGCTCACAGCTAAGCGAATTGTTCGCCGTTAGCTCCTTGATGGAGCAGACATCGGGAAGCTTATAGAGCTGATTGACAAGCTGAACCTTGCCGTTTTCCTCTCCGTCAAAGCTGAAGGTAATGCGGGAATATTCTCCCGATTCGGTTTCGCTTGCAGTAATGGAGCTAATGTTGAACTGACGGCGGCGGAACATACTTGTAAGTCGGTTGAGCACACCGAATTGATTTCGGACGAGTACCGCTAACGTATATCGGTTCATAATTCCACCTCCAATTTCGTAATGATATCATCCATACTGCCGCCCGGGGGGAGCATGGGAAGGACGAATTCGTCCTTGTCTATCTTGCAATCGATGATGTAAGGGCCTTCGTATGCAAATGCACGACCGAGTGCCGCATCGAGTTGCTCGGGAGTCGTAACTGCTTCGCCGTTAGCTCCAAAGGACTTGGCAAAGGCGGAAAAATCGGTCTTTCGCTCTAAGACGGAGTTAGAATAATGTTTGTCGTAGAACAGCGTTTGCCATTGGCGAACCATGCCCAGCATGCCGTTGTTCATGATGATGACAACTACGGGTACGCCATAGCGAACGGCGGTTGCAAGTTCGTTTAAGTTCATGCCAAAGCTGCCGTCACCTGTGACAAGAACACTTCGTTCACCCGTGCCGTACGCCGCACCGATTGCCGCACCGAAGCCATAACCCATTGTTCCAAGACCTCCGCTTGAAGCAAAGCGTCTTGCGGTTTTGAAAGTAAGGCTTTGAGCCGACCACATTTGATGCTGACCAACGTCGGTGCATACCGCCGTATTTTCCCCAAGATACTTGTTCAAAGTCAAAATCGCTCTGCGGGGTGTGAGCCCCTCACGGTTATCAAGATAGCATTCCTCTTCCTCGCGGAATGCTTTTACCTTTGCCATCCATTCGGGTTTGGTTTCTTCTTTTAAGAGCGGAAGGAGTTTTTCGAGTGTCAGTTTTACATCTCCACGAAGTCCGCATACCGAATTGACGGTTTTATTGAGCTCCGAGCCATCCACGTCGATGTGAACGATCTTGGCCTCCTTCGCAAACTTTGTGCGGTTGCCCGTAACTCTGTCATTAAAACGAACGCCAAGAGAGAGAATGACATCGGCATTGTGCATGGACATGGACGATGCGTAGTGACCGTGCATTCCCTGCATACCGAGAAATCTCGGGTGGTCGGTTGGAATAGCGGAAAGTCCCATTAAGGAACAACCGATAGGCGCATCGATCTTTTCTGCAAGAGCAAGCACCTCCCCCTCCGCATCCGCCGTGATCACGCCGCCGCCAAAGTAGATGAAGGGGCGTTTTGCCGAGTTGATGATTGTTGCCGCTTCTTCGATACGAACGTCTTTAGCGGCAAAGGGTTCGTCCTTCTCCACGGGCGGCTTCGGCTCGTACTCGCAGGTAGCGATCTGAACGTCCTTGGGAACGTCAATCAGCACAGGTCCGGGTCTGCCTGATTTGGCAAGTCTGAAAGCCTCACGAATGGTATCTGCTAAATCAGAAACGTTGCTTACAAAATAGTTATGCTTGGTGATGGGCAAGGTCACCCCCGTAATGTCGATCTCCTGAAAGCTGTCCGTACCGATCTGTGTGGTGGGGACGTTTCCACAAATGGCAACTATCGGGATGGAATCGAGATACGCAGTAGCGATGCCGGTAACAAGGTTGGTAGCACCGGGGCCCGAGGTAGAGATCACCACACCAACCTTTCCCGTGGTGCGAGCGTATCCATCTGCTGCGTGCGCCGCGCCTTGCTCGTGAGCGGTCAGAACGTGATTGATTTCATTTTGGTATTTATAAAGGCTGTCGTATACGTTCAATATCTGACCGCCGGGGTATCCAAAGACGGTTTCACAGCCCTGTTCAATTAAGGTTTTTACAAGAATATCTGATCCTGAAAGAAGCATATTCTCACCCCTTTCTTAAATTTTGAATAATCAGCTCGCCGTACCTCTTACAGTCGGCTAAAAATTCTCCCTCTCTCATAACGCCTTACTCCTTTTCTGCTATTACTTCTACCT
>JAGAOU010000041.1 GCA_017623595.1 Clostridia bacterium | reverse complement strand
GTTTTTGGTGGGTGGAGCGTAGGGGATTCGAACCCCTGACCCCAACACTGCCAGTGTTGTGCGCTACCAACTGCGCTAACGCCCCATATTTGATTCTTATATATGCAATCAAAGCAAAAGACTGACTCAAGAGGCAGCCTTTTGCTTTGGCGGAGATGGAGAGATTTGAACTCTCGCGCCGCTTTCACGACCTATGCCCTTAGCAGGGGCACCTCTTCACCAGCTTGAGTACATCTCCGTACTTTTGACTGCTAATGCCCATATATTATACCCGATTTTTCCTCTTTTGTCAAGGGGTTATTTGTGACGTTTTTTCAAAACATAAAACAGATTGACTTTTACTAAAAAATGCGGTATAATAAAAGTTAATCAGATTCATTCAAGCACAAAAAATCGGGACAAAAACTTTACAATATGGTATAATGTAGAGGAAAGGAGGCGAAAGGAATGCATTGGATCATCGGAATTCAAAATGCCCTTGATTTTATCGAAGAGAATCTAACAGAGGATATAACCGTGGAAGAAATTGCGAAAAGATGCTATGCATCCACATTTCATTTTCAACGGGTCTTCGGGATCCTCTGCGGATATACCGTGGGGGAATACATGCGAAACCGAAGACTTTCCCGCGCGGGGGCGGAGCTGAACGAGGGGAATCAAAAAGTCATTGATGTGGCTTTAAAATACGGTTATTCTTCTCCGGACAGTTTCGCAAAGGCCTTTGTTGCATTTCACGGAATCACGCCGTCGGCTGCACGGATCCCGGGAGCTCAGTTGCGTTCTTTCAGTCGCCTGAACATTAAACTGTATTTGGAAGGCGGATCAAACATGAACTACAGAATCGAAACAAAACAGAAAACAAGACTTTTGGGGTACAAACGTCGCTTTGAAGGAATTCCGGGAAACGACGAAGAACAAGAGGTTCAAATGTGGCTGAACACACGGGCGAACCAATATTTATTGCAGGGCGTGGCGAAAGACCCCACACTGCACTATACCGTCACCATCCCTGCCTCAGACGGCGGATATGATTTCTACATTGCCACAGAGCTACGGGAAGAGGATTGGGCAAAACTAAAAGAAGATTCTTTCTTGGGAGAGGCCGATGCGACACGGTTTGAAGAAATCCCCATCCAGGCTCAGACGTATGCGGTTTTCGAAACCGAAAAGGAAGAATTTCCCACACGAAACAGCCTTACCATGCACAAGAAGATCATTTCGGAGTGGTTGCCATCCTCCGAATATGTCCTTGCAAATGCTCCTGAAATTCAAAAAATTCACTGGCATCGCAAGCCAAACAAGAAAAATCGATTCATTGAACTTTGGATTCCTATTGAAAAGAAAAAATAATACTACAGAAGAGCGCGGATCACACCGCGCTCTTTCGATACTCGGTAGGGGTAATGCCATAGCGAGCTTTGAAAAGCCGGTTGAAATAGGACACATTGTCAAACCCCGAAGCGAGGGCGATTTCCACAACATCCGAAGTGGTGGTATGAAGCATTTTGCGGGCATGACGAAGGCGAAGAAGGTTTACATATTGGCGGAAGGTCTCCCCTGTTTCTTCCTTAAACTTTCGGCCGAGGTATTTTTCGTTGTAATGAAAAAGCTCTGCCAGACGAGAAAGAGGAAGATCAAAAAGAAAATTATCGGCGGCATATTCCTTCATGCGTTGCACAAGATACCCCGACCTATCAGAGGCCGGAATAGGAAACTGTTGATAAAGCATACGAACATAGGAGGCAACCGTCTCGGCGGTACGACGACAATGGGCCGGGGTAAGGGAAGTCTCCATGTGAGGGAGAAATCCAGCCACGGGATAAGGGAAATTCCGAAAGGCGAAGACCTTTGCGTCGGAAACAAGATTGCCCGTAAAAACCACGGCAACGGTCTGTCCTTCCACCGAAACAGGTTGACAGTATTCGTAAACTCCGTTGATGCAAAAACCGCCGAAGGCCTCTCCTCGGCGTGCTTTTTCCGTCGCATAGGTTTTGCAACGCATACAACGGTACATTCCGCGGGGACGCTGCTTTGCGGCATCACAAAACGGAGAGGAATGAATGGCGTGGGGAAAATCGGTCTGGAGTATTTTATGAACGGGGACAAAAAACAAAACACTGATGTGTAAATGTGTCCCCTGCTCTAAAGAAAGGATCATATCTTGCAGAGAAGAAACGACTTGCATAGGCCCTCCGAATTTCATTTTTGACTCTTTTTTTATTATATTATACCACAAAAGTATCTTTTGTACAAGATGTTTACACTAAATTTATAGCACAAAAATCGAAACTATGGTACAATGAAAGAAAAAATGCGGAGGCGAACGATATGAAGCATTATGATCTGATCGTTGTTGGCGGTGGTCTTACGGGGGTTGCGGCGGCGGTTTCGGCGGCCCGACAGGGGATGAAAGTTCTTTTGGCAGACAAGGCCGGCTGGCTGGGCGGCGCCATGTCCAACTGCCTGATTTATCCTTTTATGCCTTTCTATATGAAAGACAAGGACGGGAATCAGGTGGATTTGTCCCAAGGTTTTTTCGCAGAACTGACAGAGCGGGCGGCGAAGGATCTACCTGCGGGCACAAAAAGAAGCTATTATGATTCCGAATATTTCAAATTCCTGCTGGATGACGTTGCCACCGAGGCGGGGGTTGAGTTACTGTTCCATGTGACTCTGTACAAGGTTGAAACCGAGGGACAGGAGATCAAAAAGCTTCTGTTTGCCGCAAAGTCGGGGACACTGGAATATTCCGCAGATTATTATGTGGATGCCACGGGAGACGGGGATCTTTTCTATTTTGCGGGATGTGATTTCCAGCTGGGACGGGATGCGGACAATCTCTGTCAACCCATGACCACCTGCTTCCGCCTTGCCAATGTGGACAAGCCCAAATTCGAGGAAGAATTGCCCGCCATGCAGGCACTGTACAAGCAATACCGTCAGCAGGGCAAGATTCTCAACGAACGGGAAAATATCCTGGTATTCCGTCACGGATTGGCGGAGGGCATCGTCCATTTCAACACCACACGTGTCATTCGACACAATCCCACCGACCCGGAAGACGTGAGCCGGGCAGAGGTAATTGCCCGCCGACAGGTACGGGAGATGGTGGCATTTCTGAAAGAGAACTTCGAATCCTGCAAAAACGCCACACTGGTGACCTGCGCCGCAGATATTGGAGTAAGGGAAAGCCGCAAACTGCGAGGGATGCACATTCTGACGCAGGAAGAACTGATTGCCTGCACGAAATTTGAGGATTCCATTGCATTGGGCAATTATGATATCGACATTCACAACCCTGCGGGATCCGACACGAGCCACTACTACTTCGGGCCGGGCGAGTATTATACCATCCCCTACCGCTCGCTGGTGCCAAAGGAATTCGGAAATCTGCTGGTGGCGGGGCGGTGTCTTTCCGCTACCCATGAGGCCCAAGCATCGGTACGCATCATGCCCATCTGCTGCTGCATGGGGGAAGCGGCGGGAATCGCAGCGGCAGTCATGAAAAAGAGCGGAACCGACAACAAAACCGTGGACGTGAAAGAGGTTCAGCGGATTCTGGAAGCCAACGGAGCCGCCATTCGGTAAATAAAAGCACAGGAAGCGCCGGCATTGATTTGTCGGTGCTTCTTTGTTTTGGAAGATCATTCAGTGGTCTTGCATGGATTGACGGATCTCTATTTATAACAAAAGCAATTAAGGAATGCAGTTGTTTCGTGCTTTTGTTAAGCAATGATTCTCAGGAATCGGAAGCGGTAGACAGCGAGGTTGAACCGGCGACATTGACCTTCAATAAATCCGTTATTACTGTTGAACTTGAAAAGGCATTAAAAATCTTACACACTTTGAATGATATGTTTTTCAGCAATAATAATTTTCGAGTGCATTTTACTTACATGACAACACAAAACCAAGGCTGCCGAATTGTGATTCGGCAGCCCGTTTTGTGTTTTTTTCGGATTATTTCTTCTTTTCTTCGACCATGCAGCGCAGGGTTTTTGTAACGGTGCACATATAAGATGCTGCGGCTTGATAGACGTCCTGATAGCGGGAGGGAAGGTTTCCGTAGAAGGAATCGGATTCCAGGGTGATGTCCCCCTCGTATCCGATATCTGCCAAGGCCTGAGTCACTTCCTCAAAGTCAATTTTACTGTGGAAGGGCAGGGTATGAAGATCGCTGACCGTATCGGTGTCATGAACATGCAATGCCTGCAGGCGGGGCCCGAGGGCATGAATGATGCGGGTCATATCCTCGCCCACAAGGGAAACATGTCCAATGTCAAGGCAGGCAACAACCCAAGGAGAATTGATGGTATCAATATAGTCGCAGAATTCCTCGGCACGGGAGCAAACGCTGTCCACGATGGTAAGATGCTTATCATAATAACGGCGCCACATGTTTTCCACGGCGATTTTAATATTGAATTTCTCGCAGTAAGGGATCAAACCGCGATAAAATTCCATATTCATTTCCTTGAGCTTTTCCACGTTTTTCTGATAATAGAGATACTGAATGGGATGGACCACGGCGATCTTTGCGCCGAGAATGGAAGAAATTTCCAGATGGCGCAGAAGGGTTTCATAGCGCTCGGGGTCTTTCTCATCCCCATTGACGGGCGGGAAAATAGGATGGGTCTGATTACAGGTGATGCCGATGCTGTCCGCATATTCACGAACACGGCGCGCCTCTGCCCGCCAGTCGCCTCCGTTCTGCGCAAGCTCATCAAAGTGCTTTACGGAAAACAGGGACATATCATAAGAATCAAATCCGGCCTGCTTGATCATACGAATGGCTTCCATAATACCAAACCGACTGACCAAACGTCCGTTGGGTGTAGAAACGAGCATAATAATACCTCCGAAACAATAATTTTTTTACAAAACAAAGGAAGGAACCGTGATCATCTTTTGATTGGGGAACACCCCTGAGGAGAGATAGCGATCTACCGCAGCAACGCAAGAATCCACCTGCGCCTCAAGATTTTGCACCAACACAGCCCCCAGACGTCCCCCTTCCCGATAGGGAGCAAGGGCCGCCGGATTCTCAAATCCGACACAGGGCACAGAATTGGGAATGCGGCACTTATCCAAAGCGCAGCAAAGATCGGGAAGAACACCCGTGTCACAAAACACACAATCAAAAGATTTCGCCGTTGCAATACTGCGGGCAAGGACAGACGCGGCGTAAGGCTTGCCCGCACAGTCCAGAGACAGTTTTGCAACAACGGTCAACTGAGGCGTCGCCGAAAGAAACCCTTCGGTTCTGCGGGCGGCGGTTTGGGAAACCGTCTCCGAGCAAAAACATAAAACCGAGCGGCAAAGCGAATACCGTTGCGAAAAGACCTCTCCGAGACAACAACCGTCTTCGTAGGAATCCGAACCGAAGAAAAAGGAATTCACCAACGGAACCGATTCGCCGAAAAAGAAGATGGGGACCGTAAGATCCCGCAGCATCTCTAAAACAGCAGGATGCTTTGGCGCAGCAAGGATCAGCAGTGAAGGCTCATAGGACAGCGCATCCTGCAATGAGGAGCAAAATCCGTCAATATCGTCCAATTGGGAATAAAGAAAAAAGCGACCGGCGAATTGCGTCGGCAATCGTTTTTGAAACAACCTCCGAGCCTCTCCCCAGAAATAGTCGGGACGGTCGGGAAAAATCAAGGCACACCGTGGAATCCGGGCCCGTTTGGGCGGAGCATATCCCTGTTGTTGCGCAAACTCCCGAACGCGGGCGGCGGTTTTCAAATCCACGTCCCCGCAGGAATTAAGAGCACGAAACACGGTGGAAGGGCTGAGTCCCAACTGTTGAGACAAGCTGCGGATCGAGGATTTTTTTCCCAAATCATTCGCCCTCCTTTTTTTGTTTAGTATAACATATCTTTCTCAAAAATGCAACTGGGCAATCTGCACAAATATGAGATCCTTTTTTTGTGCAATTCGTACATACCCCGAAACAAAAAAATATGTTACAATATAACTATCGAAAAGCAAGGAGGCTTTTTTTATGAACAGAAAACTCAGAATCGGTGTTTTCGGCGGATACCGCGGAAACAGCATGATTCACGTTCTTTACAGACATCCCGACGCAGAGCTGGTAGCGGTGTGCGACAAATACCAACCGATTTTGGATAAGATCAAAACCGAATCGGAGGAAAAGGGCATCCAAGTGGCCCTGTTCAACAATTTTGATGATTTCATCGAATATGACATGGATGCGGTAATTTTGGCAAACTATGCAAACGAGCACGCGCCCTTTGCCATTCGCTGCATGAAGAAGGGGATGCACGTTCTCTCTGAGGTTCTTCCCTGCGAAACCATGGCACAGGCCGTGGAACTGATCGAAACGGTGGAAGAAACCGGTAAAGTTTACGCTTATGCGGAAAACTATTGTTACATGCGTCATGCCTTTGAAATGTGGAGAAAGTACGAGGAGGGCGCCATCGGTGAAGTAACCTACTGCGAAGGCGAATACATTCATGATTGCTCCCGCATCTGGCCGAACATTACCTATGGGGAACGGGATCATTGGCGCAACCGAATGTACGCCGCCTTCTACTGCACCCACAGTATCGGCCCCATGCTGACCGTTACGGGTCGCCGTCCGGTTCAAGTGGTGGGATTTGAGACGCCCATTGATCCTGCCAGCGCAGGCTTGGGCGCGGCCATGAATGCGGCGATTGAAATGATTACCTTGGACAACGGCGCCATCGCACGCAGCGTGCACGGTCTGTTGAAACGGGAACCCGGTGCGGTGAACTATATGTTCTACGGCTCCAAGGGCATGATGGAATCGGGACGGTTCAAGGAAGAAACCAAGAAATTCAACCTATATCGGGAAAGCGACAAGCTTTGCATCGGAGATTGGGAAAAATATGACCCCGAAGCTCAGGATGCGGCGGAATTGGCCCAATATTACGGAGGACACGGAGGCGGAGATCTGTACGCCACCCACTACTTCATCCAGAAGATTTTGGGCAGACCCGACGGCGAAAAGTATTCTATCGACGTTTACAAGGCTGTTGATATGGGAATCTGCGGTATTTTGGCTCACAGATCCCTTCTGAACGGAAACATCCCCATCAAAGTGCCGAACCTGAGAAATCCCGAAGAGCGCGATGCCTGGAGAAACGACCACGCCTGCTGCACTCCCGAGGTGGCGGGAGACAGTCTCCTGCCTCGCACGGCATTGGACAACCGCAGAATCAAGGACGAGGTTTACGAATACGTAAAGGGTCTTTGGTTGGCGGAGGGAAAGAAGGAAGCGGATTATCCCTATCCCGGAAATCCCTACGAAGAATAAAAATACAAAGAAGGATCCCCACGGAGCTTGATTCCGTGGGGGTTTCGCTTTAATCGTCGGGGAATTCCTGATAATTTGGAATGTTTTCCTTACGGTCGGTGGGGTTGTTGAACAGCGGATCCTGCTGACCGTACTCGGGCGTTTCCAAATCGGGCTTGTCTTCCATATAGAAGGTAAAGGACATCATATTGAAGGCGGTCAGACCGATGATAAGCCAAATGCCGAAGGAAGTGAGGATAATGCGGAACGAAATCCGATTAGAGGTGATCTGCGCATCCCCTTCCCGCTTGGGAAGAAAGAGGAAAAAGGCGGCACCCACACCCAAAACAAGAC
>JAGAOU010000040.1 GCA_017623595.1 Clostridia bacterium | reverse complement strand
CCCACGGCAAAGACCGCGGGATGAGTTTTCAGCATTTCATTTTCCATAAAACAGTCCCCTTTGCTTTTTTTCTTATACCAGTATAACATACTTTTACAAAAAAAGCAATAGAAAAAATAGTCTTTTCTCAAAAAAAGAAGGCCTGACAAACGCCAGGCCTCCACAAACTGTATTATTCAAAATCGGTAATGACCCGTTTTTCCTCAGAGGAGCGGAAGCAGGCTTCCATAAAGCGCATATCGCGAAGCATTTGCTCATGGGTAATCCACTGAGATTCCTCCCCATTGACCACGCGGGCAATGTTACGATAATAATCCTTCAGCGTCACATCCACCTTAGGGAGGGGGTATTCGGTAATAGTATCTGCGGTACGGGGCGCCATGGTCTTGGTCCAACCTGCGGAGGTCTGGACGGGAACAGCATCCCGATTTTCCCAATCGGAAACCATAACAATCTTACCGTTGTGCCAGTCTTCCATAACAGCAGAGCCGTTTTCGCCCAGCATATACCAGCGAGGCAGGTTGATGAAGTTGCTGGTGCCGACCTCCACATGGAACTGAATATCGTCTTCAAATTCCACGATCACCTTAAAGCCGTCATCGCAGTCTTCGTTGGTCACATTGGAAAGTTTGCAGTAGATGGATTTGACCTTACGATCCCCCATCATCATAAACATCTGATCAAAGAGATGAATGCCCCAGTCAAGAACCATACCGCCGCCGCATTCCTTCTTATTGCGCCAGTCGCCGGGAATACCGCGGGAACCGTGCACACGGGATTCGATGCAGAACACACGGCCGAGGGTGTTATCATCGAAGATTTTCTTCATGATATTGTAATCTTCGTCCCAACGGCGATTTTGATGAACAGTAAAGAGGACCCCGCATTCCTTGGAAACGGCGATCATCTCCTCAAGTTCCTTGCTATTCAGGGATACGGGCTTTTCACACACAACGTTCTTGCCGGCACGCATACACTGAATGCAGACGTCCTTATGCTGATCGTTGGGAATGGCAACGGTAACAACATCTACCGTGGGATCCGCCAAAAGCTCCTCCATGGAAGCATAGGTATGGAATCCGTCCTGACGGGCAACCTCCATGCGCTCGGGCTTGATATCATACGCCCCCGCACATTCCACCATTTCATTGCCGTTCATGATTTTGGGGTGCTTACTGCCCATACCGCCATATCCGACGATTGCAATACGAATCTTTTTCATAACAAAAAAACCTTCCTGTTTTCGGCGGGAATTCTATTTCACAGGGACATTGCCGCCGTCTTAATGAAAGTATATCATATTCCGATCGGAAAATCAATACAAAAAAAGATAGATCTTTTACAATTTCAGACAAAAAATCCGTTATAATCATACCGCAGCGGCCTATCCCGCAGGATAGACCGCCATCGGTGTATTACATCAGATTTCGGGAATTTCGATCTCGATTTCGCGGCCCAGATCGTTGGACTTCACGATACCGTCGATAATGGCCTGATTATAAAGAATCTGTGCGGAAGGAACGGTAGCCTTGCCCTCGCCTGCGGGCTTCTTGACCTCGTCGATGAAGGAACGGATCTTCTGATAGAAGAAGGAGGTCTTGGAGGGAATCATGGGAACCTCGTAGCACATGGGAACCTTGTCACCCACGTTGCGATAAACCTTAAGAGGAGTGTCGAATTCGCCGTTCCAGCAGTCGGTGGAGGGAATCCGCAGACCGCCCTTGGTACCGAGGATCAGAGCGTCGCCGCAGGTGTCCATATGCATAGCCCAGGAAATACGGAAATCCAGAATGATGCCGCCTTCCAAACGGACAAAGGCTGCAGCAAAGTCATCCACGCCGAATTTTTCGGCATATTCGGGATGATTGCTGTAGTATTTGGGATCGGTGCCGAAGAAGTTGGAGGTGTAACCGGTAACGGTCAGGGGCTTCGGATAACCGACAGCGTTCAGAAGCATATCGAGAGAGTAGGACCCGATATCACCGACCGCACCGATACCGCCGGTTTCCTTTTCAATAAAGGTGGTACCGAAGGGAGTGGGGATACCGCGACGGCGACCGCCGCCTGCCTGCAGGTAATAAATATCGCCCAGTTCGCCGGATTCGACGATTCTCTTGATCATCTGCATGTTTTCGCTCATGCGGGGCTGGAAGCCGATGGTAAGGATCTTACCGCTCTTCTTCTCGGCCTTCATAACGGCAACCGCTTCATCCAGAGTAACGGTGAAGGGCTTTTCCAGCATTACATTTACACCATGCTCAAGAGCATAGATGGTGGGTTCGGCATGCTGGCAGTTGTAAGTACAAATGGAAACGGCGTCCAACTCTTCGTTGTCGATCAGTTCCTTGTGGCTGGGATAGCAGCGAGCGCCCTCTACGCCATACTTGGCGAGAAATGCTTCTGCCTTACCGGGAACCAGGTCAGCGACAGCAACCAGTTCAACGTCTTCCATTTTCAGATACTGCTCGATATGGGAACCGGCAATCCAGCCGCACCCGACAATACCGACCTTTACTTTTTTCGAGGTGTCGATGACACTTTCAACCGATTCGTTCTTGAAAGCGTCAAGTCCTTTATCCATTGCCATAACAAAGTTCTCCTTTTATTTTTATTTTATTTATTGATGGTTTTAACGTAATCGATACTCATCTTGGCACATTCCAAGGGCGTTTTTCCGAAGGCGGGACGGTCCTGTTCCACAATAACCCATTTTGCGCCCGATTCTTCGGCAGCCTTGAGGATGGAGGGGAAATCCTGAACGCCGGAGCCGACGGGACGGAGCTCGAATTCCTGATTTTCGGAAGCCTTCTTGTCTGCGTCGTTCTTCACACCGATAAGGGCATACATGTTTTCAGACTTCTGACCCACAAAGTCCTTCAGATGGACGGTGGGACAACGACCTGCGTACTTGCGGACATATTCGGATGGATTTTCGCCACCCACATTGACCCAGCAGGTATCCAACTGCGTCTTCAGAAGATCGGCATCCACCGATTCGTAAAGAACGTCAAGCATGTGCTTTTCGCCGATCATGTTGGTGAATTCAAAGTCATGGTTGTGATAACCGAGCTGCAGCCCCATTTCCTTGGCCACCTTGCCGAATTCTGCGGCATATTCCACCAGCTTGGGGAAGTTTTCGTCGGCCTTGCAGTAATCCTGGGAAACGTGGGGAATGACCACATACTCACAGCCGATGGTCTTATACTTTTCAAAGGTTCCCTTCACGTCTGCGATCATTTCTTTGATGGGGACATGAGCGGAAATGGGAACGAGATCGTATTTTTTGCACATTTCACGAATCTCTTCGGGAGAATAGTCATAAAGCCCGGCAAATTCCACGCCGTCATAGCCCATTTCTTTGACCTGTCTCAGAGTATCGTCCAGATTTGCTTTCGCATCGTCACGGACAGAATACAATTGCAATCCTACGGGAAATTTCATAACTTTGTAACCTCCGGTTCACAGTTTTATACTTGTATTATAAGACAAAATATGCTATAATGCAAGTCAGTACCCGAAAATTATAAGCCAAAAATTGCGATTTAAAGGAGAAACAGCTCCATGGCAACATTCTATGAAAACAAACGGATCCCCATCACCACGGGAAAAGGACAAAAATTGAGCGATGCAGCCCACCTGCACAATCATCTGGAGATCGTTTATCTTTTGGACGGCGCGACTAAAACCGTCTGCGAAAATCGGGAAGATACCATGGAGTCGGGAGATATTTTCATTGCATTTCCGAATCAAGTTCACTGTTATCCGAAGATCGGAAACGGATATGCAAAGCATTTTCTGTTCATCTTCTCCCCCACCGTCTGCACCGAATTCAAGGATCTGTTTCACAGAATGATCCCCACAGCATCCGTAATCCGTAAGAGGCATCTTGATCCGGAGCTTCCCGCACTGGCGCAGAAAATTCACGAGGAAAACGAAAAGAACACCCCGTACAAGGAAGTAATCACTCGCGGATATTTGATTGCGTTTCTGGGAAAGCTCTTCCGTTCCATGGAATTTCGGGAAGAAAAGCAATCGGACGGAACACTGCTGAAAAGCATTCTGAACTATTGCAACAAGCATTACACCGAACCCCTCTCCCTCGACCGTCTTTCAGCGGAATTGAATGTGGGACAATACCACAGTTCTCATATTTTCGGAAAAAAGTTGAAAATCTCCTTTCCCGACTATGTGAACGGGCTTCGCATCAATGATGCCATCCGAAAGCTGACCGCAGACCCCGATTGCCCAATCACCGATATTGCCTACGATTGCGGATTCAGCAGCACCAGAACCTTCAACCGCGCATTCGTCAAATACACAGGCATTTCACCGCGGGAATATCGGGAACAAAACCGCTACAAAACCGTAGAACCCATCAATTTTTATATAAAAGACTGATAAATACAACAATTTAGCAAGCAAAAAGTCCTTTGCCGTGAATGGCAAAGGACTTTTGATTTTGTAACAGGATTTGCTTACGCGCGGCCCATATATTCCCCGGTACGGGTATCGATCTGGACCATTTCGCCCTCTTCGATGAACATAGGCACTTTGATTTCGGCGCCGGTTTCGAGGGTGGCGTTCTTCAGAGCGTTGGTGGCAGTGTTGCCGGCGACGGCGGGCTCGGTGGCAGTGATCTGAAGTTCAACAAAGTTGGGGGGTTCCACGCTGAAGATGTTGCCCTTGTAAGAAAGGATCTTACAAACGGTTTCTTCCTTCACAAACTTGAACGCATCGCCCAGCATATCGGCATTGAGAGGAACCTGATCGTAGGTTTCGGTGTCCATAAAGTAATACAGTTCGCCGTCCGTATAGGAGTACTGCATTTCTCTCTTCTCAATATACGCCTGGGGGAACTTTTCGGTGGGAGAGAAGGTTCTTTCGACGACACCGCCGGAAATAACGTTCTTGATCTTGGTACGGACGAACGCGGCGCCCTTACCGGGTTTTACGTGCTGAAATTCAACGACCTGATAAACATTGCCTTCCAACTCAAAGGTAATGCCGTTTCTGAAATCGCCTGCAGAATACATAGGATGACCTCCGGAAATATAGTATAAATTCGTTTGTATGACAAATTATATCTTATTATACACCATAATTGAGACAAAAGCAAGACTTGTGAGAAAAAATTTTCAATTATGTAAAAAATAGGGAGAAAAAACAGCATGAAAAGACGTAAGTCACGCAAAATCGCAGGGATTCTGGTGCTGATTTTGGGCGTCATTGCCCTGACGACCGCTTTGATCACCCGCGGGGAAGAGACCGAACACATTTTTACGGTGGTTCTTGATCCGGGACACGGAGGGGAGGACGGCGGCGCAGTAGCGGCGGACGGCACGGTGGAAAAAAATCTGAATTTATCCTTGTCATTACGATTAAAGGAAATGCTGGAGCGGGACGGAATCAGGGTAATCATGACCCGCACCGAGGATTCGGACACAGACGGCGCAGTGGGCTTTCATAAAAAGCAGGATCTGCAAAACCGTGTAAAAACGGCGCAGGAATCGGATGCCTGTCTTTATGTCAGCATCCACATCAACGCTTCTACCTCTCCGAAGGATCAGGGATTTCAAATCTGGTACGGATCGGGAAATCCCACAGGACGGGAAGCGGCGGAGCATCTGACAAAAGCCGTGGAAGAAAAGGGCATCTGCACACGGATCCGTGCCATAAAGCAGGTGCCGGACACTCTGTATATTTTTCGCACGGTAAGCATTCCCAGTCTGCTTGTGGAATGCGGATTTCTGAGCAACGCAGCAGACCTTTACAGATTGAAGCGGGAAGATTTTCAAGAGGCGCTGTGCCATGCCCTTTGCGAGGGCATCCTGGGTTACCTGTCGGGCATCAGCTCCGACATAATGGAATCCGAAACGAGGAATCCCTCTGCCGTCAAGGAAAACCGATTCTCGGTAAGCACCCCCAAGCCCTTGGAACACAACATCCTTACAAAGGGCATCTTGCAGTCATCAATCAGTCTGCGGTCAATGCCTTCCACGCAACGAAGTCCCAAAAACACAGCTTCCCTGCGCGCCTCTTCCCTGTCGACAACTTCTTCAACAACGGGAGAGACCTTCCCTTTTTGGCGGCAAAACAAAGGAGTATCGGCGGGAATACGGTATCGTACCCCCTCATAAAAGCCCGACGCACCGGGACCGAAGGCGAGATACTCACCACCCGCCCAATAAACACTGTTATGACGTGCACGATAACCGGGGCGGGCAAAATTCGAGATTTCATAATGCTCATATCCCCCCGCTGTCAGCATCCGATGGGTCAGCAGATAAAAATCACGCTGCACCTCATCATCCGCCTCGGCAACCCCTTGTCGGCCAAAGGGAGAATTCTCCTCAATCTTCAGCAGATACACCGAAATATGCTCGGGAAAAAGCGTCAGAATCCGTTCCAGATCATCCCGCAGCTCATCCTCGGTCTGTTGCGGCAAAGCAGCCATTAGATCGAGACTGATATTTTCAAATCCACCCTGACGGAGCATGCGGTATGCAACCTCTGCATCGGCGGCAGTATGAAGCCGTCCCAAAGTATTCAGGTGCGAGTCATGAAAGGTCTGCACCCCCATACTGACCCGATTCACACCACAGAAGCGCCAGGTGCGGATCAATTCGGAGGTAACGCTTTCGGGGTTACATTCCACGGTAAACTCTTCACAGGAAGACAGATCGAATGTCTCCCGCAAGGCCTCGGCAACAGAGGAAAAATCCCGTTCGGACAGCAAGGAAGGCGTACCTCCTCCGAAATAAACGGTTTTCAGCCTCCTCCCTGCCGCATCGCTGGTGCGGATCTGTTCACAAAGGGCTTGTGCATAGGAAGAAACCGCCCCGTTGATGGGCGGGGCGGAGTAGAAATCACAGTAATTGCACTTTCTGCGGCAAAAAGGAACATGAATATAGGCAGACAGATCACTCATCGAGCTTGAGAACCGCCATAAACGCCTCCTGGGGAACCTCAATGGTACCCAGCTGACGCATGCGCTTCTTTCCTTCTTTCTGTTTTTCCAGCAGTTTTTTCTTACGGGTAATATCACCGCCGTAGCACTTTGCCAACACATCCTTGCGCATGGCACGAACGGTTTCACGGGCGATAATCTTGGAGCCGATGGCGGCTTGAATGGGAACCTCGAAAAGCTGGCGGGGGATATTATCCTTCAACTTTTCGGTCAACTTACGGCCGCGGGCATAGGCACGCTCGGAGGGAACGATAAAGGACAAGGCGTCAACGACCTCCCCGTTGAGCAAAATGTCCAGCTTGACAAGATCACTCTTAACGTAACGGGAAAATTCGTAGTCCAAAGATGCATAACCGCGGGTGCGGGCCTTCAGCGTATCAAAGAAGTCATAGATAATCTCATTGAGAGGCATATCGTAATGAAGATCCACGCGGGAGGCATCGATATATTCCATATCCTTGAAGACACCGCGACGCTCCTTACAAAGCTCCATCACCGTCCCCACAAACTCGGAGGGAGCAATAATATCGGTTTACACGATAGGCTCCTCCGCCTCAAGAATCGAGCCGGGAGAAGGATAGTTGGTGGGGTTATCGATATAAACGATGCTGCCGTCTGCCATGGTCAGCCGATAAACAACGCCGGGGGCGGTGGTGATCAGATCAAGATTGAACTCACGTTCAATACGCTCTTGCATAATTTCCATATGCAAGAGCCCCAGAAATCCGCAACGAAACCCAAAACCGAGAGCAATGGAATGCTCGGGCTCGTAGGTCATGGAAGCATCGTTGAGACTCAACTTGTCCAAAGCATCCCGCAGATCTTCGTAGCGGGAACCATCGGCGCAATAGATACCGCAATAGACCATGGGGTTGGCTTTCTTGTAACCGGGAAGGGGTTGAGGAGCGGGGGCCTCGGCAAGGGTAACCGTATCACCCACGCGAGTGTCGCTGACGGTTTTGATGCTGGCCATAATATATCCGACTTCTCCGGCACGAAGAGTTTCGGCGGGACGGAAGCCGAAGGGGGAAAGATACCCCAGCTCCACCACATCAAATTCCGCACCGGTAGCCATCATACGGATTCTCTGTCCTTTGGACAAAGAACCGTCCTTTACGCGCACGTATACCACAACACCTCGATAAGCATCGTAGTAAGAGTCAAAAATCAAGGCTTTCAAGGGTGCGGAAGGATCGCCCACGGGGGCGGGAACACTGCGCACCACCTGCTCCAAAACGTCCTGAATATTGATTCCGTTCTTTGCGGAAATGCGGGGCGCATCCTCGGCGGGGATCCCAATGGTATCCTCGATTTCACGGATGACCCGATCGGGGTCTGCAGCGGGCAGATCGATCTTATTGATCACGGGCAGAATCTCCAGATCACTGTCGATGGCAAGATAGGTATTCGCCAACGTCTGCGCCTCAATGCCCTGCGAGGCATCCACCACCAGCAGCGCACCCTCGCAGGCGGCAAGGGCACGGGATACTTCGTAATGGAAGTCCACGTGTCCCGGGGTATCGATAAGGTTCAGGATATAGGTCTCCCCATCCGATGCTTTATATTCCAGCTTGACGGCACGGGCCTTGATGGTAATCCCGTGTTCTTTTTCCAGGTCCATATTATCCAGGACCTGATCCTCCATTTCCCGCTTTTCCACCGTCTCGGTCAATTCCAGCAGGCGGTCGGCCAAGGTAGACTTACCGTGATCGATGTGAGCAATAATGGAAAAATTGCGGATTTTGGAAATATCGTACATTTGAATCCTCCGAAGGAACTTGTTTCTTGCTCTATTATACCCGATTCCGAAAGATTTGTCAAGCATTTCTTGCAATTCGCTCTTGATTTTTTACAAATAATATGGTATAATAATAAAAATAACGTAAGAAAGGAGGCAATGTATGGGACTGATTCAAGCACTTACCCGAAAAAAGACCTACCACGCCAGCGACAGCGTGCACAAACGCACCGCCGCAGTTTTTGTGGATTTTGAGCACTGGTATATCGCCATGAGCAATATGTATCATGCAAAGCCCGACTACAAGGGATGGCTGAAAGACCTGAACAAGCGGGTCAACGCGGAAGAAATCGTTTTTTTTGCAGATTTCTCTCACCAAAATCTTTCGCAGGAAATTCCCCGCATCCGGGAGTTTACCAATCGCATTATCGAAACAAAAAATGCCGATCCCCGCTATAAAAAAGATTTTACAGACTTTATCATGTTGGACAGCATTTACCAGAAAGCCATGTTTGACCGCAACATCGACGCCTTTGTCCTGTTTACGGGCGACGCACATTTTTCGTCCGTTGTCAGTTTTTTGGTCAACCGCTGCGGAAAAGAAGTAGGCGTTTACGGGGTAAAGGATTCCTTCAGCCAACAACTCAAGAACACCGCATCCTGGTTTGTGGAAGTGACCAAGCCCGTCACGGAGAATCCCTTTGATTCTTATTACAAAATGCTGTTCTCCAGCCTTGCAAACGCGGAAAACAAGCATCGCAACAATGCGAAACCCACCTTCCAGAAAACAGTCACGGTTGTGGCAAATTATCACAAGGTGCCCGTCAAAACCATCCAGAAGGCTTTGGAAAAGATGATTGAAGAACAATACATCATCCGTGAACGCACGGGGAAATCCAAGCCCTCCGACCCTTTGGTCATCAACTGGAAGCGTTGCGCACAAAATCCCCTGTTCACAGCCCACGTTCAAACCGAAAAATAACGGAGGAATCTACGTTGAAAAAACTCCTGACACTCACCCTGACCCTGCTTCTGCTTTGCGGCATGGTCCTCACCGCATCCGCATCCACCGTGGATGTATCCCGAGAATTAATCAACATTCAAGCCTCGTACAAGGAAAAGATCACCTTGACTCGCTACGAGGAAACATTGGCCATGGCCTCCATGGAATGGCTCACAGGGAGAACTCCCTTCTATCCCGAGGAGGACGGCTCTGCCCTTTCCTTGGCATGCCGCGTGCTTGCCTACTCTGCCACCGCCTCGATTCCCGAGCAATTTCCCGAAATCGATAAGCTGGCGGGAATGCAGAAGGATGACGGATCCTTCGGTGATACGGAAACCCATTGTCTTGCCATGCTTGCCCTGCGCAGCGTGAACAAGACCTATAACAGCCCCGGTGCCTATAAATATCTGCTGACTCTGCAGAAAGAAGACGGAACCTTCGGGGAATCCATCAAAGAAACCGCCCTTGCGATGACCGTGCTTTCCCTTTCGGAAAACGAGCAGGAGCGCAGCACCATGGCGGCAACCATGAACTATCTTGCTACATACAGAACCGCAGATATGAAAGAGCTCTGCTGGCAGATCATCGCGCTGACCGATTGTGGAGTCAATGCTATCAACACGGGAGACACCACCCGTTTGGAACGGCTTCTGTCCCACCAGACAAGCACCGGCGCCTTCTCCTTGGTGGCAGACAGTGAAGAGACAGACGAAGAAGCGACGGTGTTGGCCCTTCTTGCGCTGGACACCATTAACCGTGACGCAAGCGCATACAAGAGGCTTGCCACGGACGGTCTGCTGAAGCGCTACAGCCTGGAGGATTTCAAATCTCTGTTTATGTTCTTCGGCGTGCTTCTGGTCATCTCCGCAGTTTTCTGGCTCTACGTCATTTTACACAAAAAGCATGATAAAACCCTGGAAGAAACAAAAACCTATTGAAAGAGGCAATCATTATGAGTATCATCCCCATTTGGGAAGGTGAGATTCCCTATTTCGACCCCGAAAAAAGACAGTTCCCGGCCACCATCTCCCCCTATCTGCTCCCCGGAACGGGAAATTCCTGTTGCATTGTCATTCCCGGCGGCGGTTACGCAAAGAAAGCATGGGATCATGAAGGTGTACAGATCGCAGAATGGCTGAACCGTATCGGCATGAGTGCGGTGGTTTTGGATTATCGCATTGCACCCTACGAAGGTCCTGCGATTTTGTCCGATGGTAGGCAGGCAATTCGATTTGTTCGTTCCCACGCAGAGGAATTCGGTATTGACAAGGATCGTATCGGTGTTTGCGGTTTTTCCGCAGGCGGCCACCTGGCAGGATCCTGCGCCACCATGTTCGAATCTGCCGAGGAGCGCCCCGATTTTGCCCTGCTTTGTTACGGAGTTCTCACCCTTGCCGAGGGAGGCACTCACACAGGAACCGCAAAGGTCTTCTTGGGCGAAAACAGAGAGGATCCGAAGCTTCAGAAGCAATGGTCCCCCGTCTTCCGTGTGACGAAGGATTGTCCTCCCATGTTCCTTTGGACCACAGACACAGACAAGTCCGTGCCTCCCGTTCCCAATACATACGCCATGTATGAGGCCTGCAAGGCTGTCGGCGTGGATGCGGAAATGATCGCCTACGATCATGGCGCCCACGGGCTCGGAATCCCCGAAAACGATCCGGAAATCGCATCCTGGACCAGCACCTGCCGGGACTGGATGAAAAAACACAATCTCATCTGAACATAAAAATCCCGCAGCCGAAAGGTTGCGGGATTTTTGTGCATAAAATCAAAATCAGAAATTCAGAAGGATGATGGCACCCACACAAAGGGCGGCACCGATCAACTGCTTGAAATTCATCTTCTCTTTAAACAGAAGGAAGGAAGAAAGGGCCGAGAAGATCAAAATACAACCGTTGCTGGTAGCATTGACGATGGCGGCATTGTCAAACAGGCTCAGCACATAGGTCAGCAGGTTTACCGCAAGGGTAGCAATTCCGCAGGCGCCGAGGGCAAAGAACCAAGCCTTACCCGACATGCGGAAGGTAGACACGAATTTCTTCTTGCTGATCAGCAGAAGATAGATCAACGAAAACAGTCCGCCAAAGGCAAAGGTGGTCACAAGAACCTCGGATTTATCATCGGGGCGCAGAGCGGATTGCAGCGCCAAAACCGTACTGTATCCGCCGTTGACCAGCCCGAGAAGCAGAATCCAAAGATAATAGGATCGCTTCGGTTTTTGTTGGGTTTTTCCTGTCAGATTCAGCAAAACAAAGGCAACAAGAACAAGGACAAGAGCAATACCCTGAAGAATTGTCAGATTCTGAGGCGTAAACCAAAGAGAGGATTCCTTGCTCGCAAAAAGCTCCACCAGGCGGGGCATGAACATCATCACAAACATGGGGACCAGCACACCGCCGAAGAGGTTGCAGATCATAACAAAGGAATAGGGGCCGCGACGAGAGCCTTCAATCAAGGCAGAATTATAAACAAAAAGAAAAATACCGTTCATTAACCCCAACACCACGGTAAGCTTGGAGGGGGCATAGGAAAAGCCCGCAGAGATCAAAGTAATGATTGCAACGATAAACCCATAGAAAACGGAAAATACAGGCGAAGAGAATTTGTCTTCGCCTGTATAATGATTTGAATATAATTTTGCAAAGAGCGATTGGAGGGTCAATACGGCAGCAGTAATCACAAGAACGACATATTGCCACATAATGAGCACACTCCGCTAAACGCTTTATTTCAGAAGGGTGATATTTCCGACAACGGGAATGGATTTCTCGGAATCGGTGGCGGCAAGATAAATACCGTAAATCTGAACAGCAAGGATCAGAACGCCGATGATCTCAAAAATCAGGCCGATCAGATAGCCCACAACGGGAATCCAACCGAGAACAAACATAACAATCGCACCGGCAACCCACATAAAGAGCTGAACAACGCCGAGAACCAGACCCTGATTCAAATGCTTCTTTGCGCCTGCCTTGTCACCGATCAGATAAGCAACGAGCCAACCGATGATGGTGATGTACGAAACAATACCGGTAATTTTCTTGTCCATAAGAAAAGCCTCTCTTTTTTGAAATTTCCCGCCCCCGTTAAGGGACGGGATAGAATTATGGAGCTGGTAATCGGATTCGAACCGATGACCTGTTCATTACGAGTGAACTGCTCTACCGACTGAGCCATACCAGCACATTGCGGCAAGAAACCTTGCCGTAAATCACAATACACATTATACCACACTTACATTCAAAATTCAATGAAAAAAGTGTTACATTTTTATTTTTCTCACATTTTCCTTCGGTGACGCCCTGCCCCGAAACGCAGGGACAAATCGGGCTTCATACGAACGCTTTCCGCAAGACCGATGGCAAGGAAGGAAGCCACCACCGAAGAGCCCCCGGCGCTGATGAAGGGAAGGGTTACACCGATTACGGGAGAAACGCCGATACACATGCCGATGTTGATCAGCGTCTGAACCCCGAACATAGCCGCAAGCCCGTAGCAAATCAGTTTTCCCGCATCGTCCTTGGCATGCCGTGCCCCACGTGCAAGGAAGAACACCAGAAGGGCCAGCGCGAACAGCACCGCAACACAACCGACAAACCCAAATTCCTCCCCGATTACGGAATAGATGAAGTCGGTTCGACTGGCGGGCAAAAGCTCGTTTTGCGATTGCACCCCTTCTCCATAGCCCATTCCCGTAAGGCCACCCGATCCGATGGCGATTTTGGACAGAATCGGTTGATAACCGAAATCCAGAGGGTCCAACTCCGGATTCAGGCTAAAGAGAATGCGTTTTTTATGATAATCCTTCAGAATAAAATTCCAAAGGATGGGGAACGAGGCAACGATTCCGACGCCGGCAAAGATAAAATAACGGTATTTCACCCCTGCCACATAAAGAATCACCACAAAGGTTCCGCAATAGATCAAAGCAGAACCGAAGTCCCCCTGGAAAAAGATGGGAATAAAGTAAGCAAGAAAATGAAAGCAAAGCGCCAGCAAGGTTTTGGGGCGGTTCAGAACATCATAGTCCCGCGCCACATGAGTGGAAAAGGTGAGAACAAAGGCGGTTTTCGCAAATTCGGAGGGTTGTACATTGGTAAACCCTATATCCAACCAGCCCGTATTGCCGTCCACCGTTTCTCCGAAAAAGGCAGTAAAGAGCAAAACTGCGGCACAAACCACGATAATGGGGATAGAAAAGTGCCCCAGGATCACGTAATCCATTTTAGAAAAAACAAAAACGATCATTAACCCGGCAACAATGCCGATCAAATGAATGGTCACATATCTGGAATGGAGAGCATTTGCCGCAGTAGCGGTATTGATGGCAAAATATCCGAAGACGGAAAGGGCAATTGCCGTAAGCAACACCCATTTGTCAAGGGACGAAAAATAATCATTGACAGCCTGAGAAAGATCCCCCGAACGACGGCGCATATACGTCTCTCCTTCCACAAATTATAGTATATTTTTTATTATAAGACATTCCGATGAATTTGTCAAGGGCTTTGGAGCATATTTCGGAATTATTCTAAATATAAATCAAGAGAAATCTTAGGAGGACGAAACAATGAATCTGCAACCCACCAAAAAAGAGATTATCACACTGACACTGATTCTGTTTGCGGCCATGACCGCATGTACGGGAATTCTCGGGCTGATCCCAACCTCTGCAGCCATCGAAACCGGACGCCCGGAGACATCCTCCCCTGTCACCGAAGAGGTTTTTTCCGTTCTGCCGGAGGAATCTGCTTCAACCCTGTTTTCCGCCTTTCTCCCGCCCTTACAGGGAAAAATCACGTCATCCTACGGTTATCGGACCGATCCTTTTTCGGGTGAAACATCCTTCCACAGAGGGGTCGATATTGCAGTGCCGTCGGGAAGCGAGGTCAAGGCATCCTGCGGCGGTACGGTCAAAGCATCCGCCTATAGCGACATCGGTGGAAACTACATCATTCTGTCCCACGAAAACGGCACGGAAAGCTATTACGGACATCTGCAGAAAAGAATCGTCGCGAAGGGAGACACGGTGGAACAAGGTCAGATCATCGGACTTTCGGGGGCGACGGGAAAGGTTACGGGTGCCCATCTGCATTTTCAGCTGACCTACAACGGAAGGACGGTGGACCCAACCCGTTACATCGGGCTTTCCTCATGACCACGCTGAAATTTCATCCCACCACACTCCTGATTCTGCTTCTCCCCGGCCTTGGAATCCTTTCTTTGTGGGAAATCGGGATACTGTGGATCGCTGCGGCATTGCACGAAGCAGGTCACATGGTCGCCTACCGCATCTGCGGTAGCGGATTTGAAAGCATACATATTCTCCCCTTCGGCCTTTGTGCCCTTCCGAAGGATCCCCAAAAAGTTTCTCCGAATAGCGAAATCTTCTGTGCGGCGGCAGGTCCTACGGTAAATCTTCTGATTTGCGCAGTTCTTTTGGCCCTGCCGATCGGCCCGTCCAAAACGGTTCTTTATCTGCTTTATTGTAACGGTGCGCTCTTTACCATCAATATTCTTCCGATTTTGCCCTTAGACGGGGGACGACTTCTCTATTTTTCTCTTACAAAACGGTTTGACCTGCAACTCTGCGAAACGATTTGTCGCCGAAGCGCATGGATTCTTCTCTGCCTGATGCTCTATCCCCTCTGCATTTCCCTATTCGGAGACAAAAATCCTTCGATAGCCATGATTTGGGGCTATCTTGCTCTTCACAACCTGCTTCGACGGGGTTCGATATGAATTTTTTCCGACTTTTACCCCAACAGCATTGCAATATCGGATATATTATGGTATAATAGAGTATAAACATTATAAGGAGATACATCCGTGAGCGGCTCTCTTTCCCTGCATCAAATCAAAGTTCTTGTCCTCTGCGTTGTTAACGGCATTCCGGGTCCCATGCCCCGCCACGTGGCAGAGACCGCATTGGCACTTTGCAATGCGAATATTTTCTCCATTCAGGAAGCCCTTCATGATCTTCTGAAAAACGAAAACCTGACACAAAAAGAAGATGAAGACGGCACCCCTTATCTGTTCATGACCGAACAAGGGAAGTGCGTCATTGAAGCCCTTCTGCGGGATGCCCCCCTTGCCTATCGGGAAAAAGCCTTGGCCTACGCCACCATGGAAATGACCAAGCTGCGCGCACAAATCGGGGTAAATGCTTCGGTTTCTCCTTTGGAAAAAGGAAACGGAGAGGAATACACCTGCGATATTTCCCTGTCCGACAGCGGACTTTCCCTGTTAAAGATTTCCCTTTATGCACCAAACAAGATTCAGGCACAAATGATGGCGGAACGGTTCCGCAAACACCCCCTGGACGTATATCGCAAAATCCTTCAGATTCTGACAGGGACCGACGAAGAAACGGAGGAGGAATAACATGAAAAACGAAAAGCTGTTTCGGGAAACACCCTTCGGCGGATACAAAAGAGAGGATGTACTGAGCTACATCGAAGCACTGGACAACACCCACAAAGCCGCTATAGAAGAATTGAACGAGCGGATTCTGGAGTTAAACGATCAGTTGTCTGAGGATGCCCGTCAGAGAGCCTCCATGGAAAAGGAGCTGGAAATCAAAACGGGAATCGCCGCGGAAGGCGAAGCACTCAAAACTGAGCTGGAAGAGAAAAACGCCCGCATCGAGGAACTTTTGAAACGGTGCGAGGAGTTGTCCCTTCAAACCGAAGCGGTAGCGAACACCTGCGAGGCGCTGACCAAAGAATTGGAAAAGACCAAAAGCGGTTTTTCCTGCGACAAGCTGCAGGGCGGAATTTGCGTTGCGGTGACGGAACAGGCAGACAAGCTCCTTTCCGCTGCGGAAAAGCAGGCAAAACAGAAGATTTCCGACGCAGAGGAGCAGGCCTCAGGCATCATACTGAAGGCTCGTATGGAAGCCCAAGCCATGATCACCGAAGCGGAAGGTCAAACCGACGCTCTGGCACGGCAGGTGTCCGATGAAGCCCATGAGATCATCTCCATGACCGTTCGGGAAGCAAAGGAAATCATCAACACCGCAAAAACGCAAAGCGACGGAATTTTGGCCGACTCGGCGAAATCCATCGGCAAAATCAAAGGAAATCTCTCTTCCATGCAAATGGTAGTCAGAAATATTGAAAACGAACTCCGCTCTGCAAAACAATCGTTGGCGGACGGCATTACAAAAAAAGAGGACTGATATTATGAACAAAAAAACAAAACTCGTCACCCGCATCGTTTGCCTCGTCTTGGCGGTCGCCATGGTTGCAACCATGGTATACTCCTTTATTGCCACCATTTTGGCCTAAGGAATAAGATCGTTTTTTCCACCTTTCAAGCGCTTTGTGCATAGAAAAAAGGGAAACATTCTGCTATAATAGAGGCAAGGGTGTTTCCCAATTTATCGAAAAAAAGAGGTTTGAACCATGAAGAAAGTGAAAGTACTCGTTGCCGGATGTGGCAGCAGAGGATCCAACGCCTACGGAAAAATCATGGAAAGAATGCCCGATCAGTACGAGGTTGTGGGCATTGCGGAACCCATTGATTCCCGCAGAAATGACATGAAAAGACGCTTCAATCTCTCCGAAGAGGTCTGCTTCCTCGATTGGAAGGATATGGCGGCACAGCCAAAATTTGCGGACATGGTCGTAATTGCAACCCAGGACTATATGCACAGAGAGCCCGCCCTTGCCTTTATCGAAAAGGGTTATGACATCCTTTTGGAAAAGCCCATGGCTCCCACACCGAAGGAATGTATGGAGATTGTGGAGGCAGCCAAGAAGCACAATACAAAGATTCTGGTTTGCCACGTTCTGCGGTATACAAAATTCTTCAAGACCCTCAAGCAAATGATCAGCGACGGCCTCATCGGAGATGTTCAGGTCATCAACCATCAGGAAGACGTGGGGCACATTCACCAGAGCCACAGCTTTGTACGCGGCAACTGGAGAAACTCTGAAGAAACAACACCGATGATTTTGGCAAAATGCTGCCACGATACAGACCTTCTGCAGTGGCTTGTAGGAAGCAAGTGCAAAAAAGTTCAGTCCTTCGGAAGTCTTTCCCATTTCAATGCAAAAAATGCTCCGGAAGGCGCACCCGACCGTTGCACCGACGGTTGTCCTCACGGTGACACCTGCTTCTACAACGCAATTAAACTCTACCATGAGCACATTGCAGCGGAATGGATGGTCCATGTGTGCGGAGTCAATCCCAACGCAACCGATGAAGACATTATGGAACAACTGAGAACCGGTCCTTACGGCCGTTGCGTTTATAAGTGCGACAATGACGTGGTTGACCATCAGACCGTCAACATGGAATTCGAAAACGGGGAAACCGTTACCTTGACCATGACCGCCTTCACCAAGGGCGGAAGACATACCCGTATCATGGGTACCAAGGGTGAAATCGAAGCCCACGCAAAGAATGACTACATCACCGTTTACACCTTCGATGACAGACAGTATCATGAATACAAAATTGCCGACTACGTAGGCGGCAACACCATCGCCAGCGGCCACGGCGGCGGCGACGGCGGCATCATGGAAGCCCTGTACGAATACATCACCGATACCTACGAAGGCTTCTCTATCTGCGACATCGAAACATCTGCGATGAACCACCTGATCAGCTTTGCGGCGGAAGAGTCTCGTGTCAACGGAGGCACCGTCATTGATCTGGACGAATATGCGAAAAAAGTAACAGAATAAAAAAATAAACGCAGAGGCTCCCTTTCATCGGGGAGCCTCTTCATTTTTCCGCAAGCACAAACGTGGCGCCGCCAATATATCTTCTTTCAACCATGGGTAGAAAGAACATAACAACCTCTACAATTCGGTTATTGAATATTCTTGCTTAGTATTGTATAATATAATTGTTTCAAGGAAGGAGAAATGTTTATGAATATCGGTAAAATCATAGCTGACAGACGAAAACGGCTTGGATTCTCGCAACAGATGTTGGCAGAAAAGCTTAATATTTCTTTTCAAGCCGTCTCAAAGTGGGAAAACGGCACTTCATGTCCGGACGTTGCGATTCTTCCCGACCTTGCAGCTATTTTAAAAATTTCAATCGATTCTTTACTTGGCTATCCGACGCAATCATTAACCGAATATGACAAACGATATAGTACAGAAGGCTATTATTGGGGACAAACTCCAAACACTCTTTGCTATGAAATCATGCGCCTCAAGCCCCCAACAAAGCCTCACAAGGTGCTTGATATAGGATGCGGCGAGGGAAAAGATGCGGTTTTTCTCGCTCGAAACGGATACAAGGTAACAGCTTTTGATATTTCGGAGAAAGGCTTATTAAAAGCACGGGAGCTGGCCAATCATTGCAACGTAAAAATTGATTTTTTTAAAGCAGATGTGCGAGATTTCAGACTTGAAACCGATTATGATATCATCTTTTCAAGCGGAGTTTTTCATTACATTCCGCAGGAACAACGTATGATTGTCATAGAAAACCTCAAAAAGCATACCCTTGCAAGCGGGATAAATGTTATCAATGTTTTTGTCAGAAAACCCTTTATCCCGTTGCCGCCCGACATTGAAGAAAGTGAAATCCTTGCAGGTGATTGGAGGTCGGGAGAGCTGTTTATGTATTATCATGATTGGCAATTTCATATGAATGAAGAAAATACTTTTAATTGCAACAGTAGCGGTATTCCCCATAAGCACTGCATGGATGTGTTGATTGCCGAAAAAATTTAACAAAAAAACCTCGACAGGACTATTTCTTGCCGAGGTTTTTATTACTGTTCATGCAATATTCAGAATCCGATTTGGGAACGGGATTTCTTTTCCAAAAGAACACGGAAGCCTGAATCTGCGCCCGCCAGACGGAAATCCTCCCGTGTCAGTACAATGGGTTGCCCCTCTTCAAAGCGACTGCGGGTCCCCGCCTTGGCACAGGTGCGCTCAAAGAGATTCCGTACAAAGCGAGCATTACTGAAGGTTTTTGAATCAAGAACCTCGTCCGGAATAGAATTGAAGTATTCGCAAACCGCATCCTTGAAGGAATCATCATAGGCAAAGGTGTCGCCAAGGAAGCGGAAAAAAATACGAATCAGGTCTTCCCTACCGTAATTGGGGAATTCCACCAGGTAGGGCATACGGCTCTCCAGCCCCGGATTGGAATCCATCAGCCGTTTCATTTCATCAGGGTACCCCGCCATAATCACCACAAGATCCTTGCGATGGTTTTCCATTTCGGAAAGGAGGGTCTCCAGCGCCTCTCGACCGAAATCCTTACCACCGTCATCGCCGCGATAAAGAGTATATGCCTCATCAATAAAGAGAACGGAACCGTAGGCGTCACGGCAGATTGCAGTGGTTTTCGGGGCGGTTTCACCGATATAACGGCCGCAAAAATCCCGTCCGCTGTACTCAAAGAAGTACCCCTGCCGCAAGACACCGCGCTCCTTGAGAATCCGTCCCAAAATGCGGGCAACCGAGGTCTTACCTGTACCGGGATTTCCCACAAAACGCATATGAATGCAGGGTCGATCCCGATTCTGACGGAGAGAGAATTCAATCTGCGAGACAATCTCCTCCACCGTAGCCCGAACAGAATCCAAACCGATCAGCTCGTCCAATTCCCGCATACCGTCGGGGGAAGGACGATACGAAAGAGCAAAGTCCTCAATATCGGCGGCATGGATCACCTTATCGTCACCGCCGAACTGACTGTCATGCAGATGCTTGCGATAGATCATCTCGCAGACCACTTTATTGACCGTATTGATTCCATAAAAGCGTCCGTCGCTCTTCTCCTCCAGAATACGTTCACAAAGGATCTCGCGGGCATCCGCAGACGCAGTAAACCCAAATCCCTCCAGGCTCCGTTCCGCGCAGGCACAAAGCTGATCCACGCTCATGGGAGGGAATTCCACCGTGCGAATATATAAAATATCGCCCAATGCGGATTTCAGATCGGAGAGGACCTCCGATTCCAAAAATGGAACACGGAACACAAAAATATTACGAGAAGTATAATCCTCCAACATGGTCAGAAAACGGCGGAAGTTGGGGTGGGAAATATTGGAAATCCATTCGCTGATGTCAATGGAAATCAACATCCCGCCACTACGACCATAACGGCGCAGAATTCCCATAACGGGTTCGAAGGGCTCGTTGCGATCCACGGCAGGAGGGAGCAATTTTTCCTCAACAACCTTGCGGGCGGGGTCAAAACGAAACAAACCGTGAGCCTGAATCAAATCGGCCAAAAGGCGCAAATAGGTGGAATATCCGCAACCGCTGTTGACCGAAAACAGATAACTTCGCATGACAAAGGCGCCGTAAGTACGGTGGGCAACCACGGAAGGGGCAACGGCGATAATCTCTTTTGCAAGCTGCTTAAATTGCTCGGCGGCAATCAAGTGGTCAATGCGCTCCTCCACCGAATGAAACCGCTTGCTTCCCCGCATGGTGCCACCGCTGGAATTCAGCAAAAGCTGCCACAGGCTGTCCTCGCAGACAGAAACAGAAATGAGAAGATCTCCCTCGGAGGGTTGGCAGGAAAACACAACGTTGAACAGTTCCCGAAAGCATGCAACAACCTCTGCGTCAGAGGTATCGTTCCCCCAATCGCGCACATGAAACACAAATCCGTTGACAGTGCCGCCTTCCACCGCACCGTCGCTTCCGAATTTTTTCAGACAGGCATCCGCAAAGATGCGGACTGCATCTCCCGAAAAGGAAGCAAGAAACTCATTACCGAAGCGGATTTGGACTCGAAACATAGCAATCCTCCGAAATAAACATAATCACATTTTTATTATACCTCATTTTTCAACAATTGTCAAGAGAAAAAGCATCGGTTTCCCGATGCTTTCGTAAAATCAGAATATTTTATTCAGACTTCCCTTAAAGAGAGTCATCTGCCCGGGAAGGTCATCCCCTTCCGCCGGCACGGAAGAAAAGACCTTGAACCCGTTCTTTTCAAAGGCTTTGCGGGCACGCTCGTTATAATCCAGGATTCCTTCGGCAAAAAGATGGGTGCAGGAGGTTCGCTCAAAGGAATGGCGGCACAAAAGTCCGATGGCATGACTGCCGTATTCTTTTCCCCAAAACTCCTTTTCTCCGATGACGATATCGATTCGCCGACAATCGGTGGTATTGGTCAATGGGGGTGGGAAGGGAGATTTCATAGGCTGCACACGGCATTCACCGATGGGAGTTCCTTCTTCGGTCTCAATAATGAAGCAATCTGCGGTGCGGGACAGGGATTCATAGAGGGAATTCACCTCTTCGGGGGTATAGGGGTCCACATCCCCCTCGCTGAAATGGAGCACATCCTCATCTCCGTTCCAGCGATGCAAAAGAGGAAGATCGGCATCGGTGAGAGGGCGAAGGGTGGCTACGCCGTCGGAAAGGACCAAGGTGTGCGTTCGAACTACAGACATAAATCAATCTCCTTACAAAAATCCAAGGACCGAAATCAGCCCTTGGATTCTGTTCTTTGTTTTTATCAAGAGCCGTTGCTGATCACATAAACCGTTCCCATGCGTCTGCCGAAATAATAACAATCGGTTTCGGAGGGAAGGAAGAGGTCAACAATATTACCCTTGATTGCGCCGCCCGTATCCTTTGCGTAACAATAGCCATAGACAAAGCCGTTGTCAAGCACAATATACAGATAGGAGTGCATCGGAATCACTTTCCGATCCACGGCGACATAGCCAACCTTTGCCGGAGCGCCGGAGGCAGTAATGGAAGGTCCGATTTCGTTATAGGTGTAGGCGGTAAACTGACAGGTCAGCTTATTGACATATTCAGTCGGTGCGCCCGAGCCCAAATCCAAAAGATAGGAAGCATCCACGTGGACAACCGCATTTTTCGGCTTGGAAATCACTTCGGAGGAAATAACAGTAGATTCGACAACCTGGCCGTCTACCATCTTCACCCGAGTGGTCACTTCCCGAATTCCGGGGACACCCTTTGTATTCTTCAAGCGGGAGCCGTATTTATCCTTTGCGGCATCCGACAATGTGAAGGAGACCAAAATTTGCTCGGTCTTGAAAGGGATGGATTCCCGTTCGGTCACTTCCTTGTAGGTCACACGACCCACTTCGACCGACATATCCGCCTCCAGCTCCGCAGAAAGCTCGTGATTCACCGTATCGTCGGCGTTGAGATACACGTCATTACGATACAGAAGATCCAGAACCGTCTGATCATCATTTTTGTCATAACAGTAGGTATGCTTCTCACCGTCGACTTTCAGATGAACCAAATAGGAGTTATTTCCGCTAACCACAATCTCCTGAGGAGAGCGATCGGCAGAAAAAGAGGTGATCTGACCGGTCAAACATTCGGAGGCATTGTCTGCGGGCGCTTCATCGGCAAGAAAAACCAAGCCGAACACAAGCAACACCGACATCAAAAGCAGGGCGACAAAAGCCACACGCACTCTGCCGTTACGCAAGACGGAACGCCAACGAATGTTCTTCGGAATTATCTTCATAAAACACCACCGTAGTAATTGTTTTTGTCACGATCTATATGAACCCGCTCCGCCGGAAAAACCAAACAAAAGCGAGGGTATAATCATTGCAACCGGGCCGATAAGGACGGTAGAACCCAATTACTATGTAATGCACGGAAGTCGGTGGTATGACCCCGATGCATGGCAGTACGGCAGGATCCCAAAAAGGAAATCCAAACCTTCCACTGCAAGGGAAATCAGCGCTTGGAGAACTGGGGTGCGCGACGAGCGCCCTTCAAGCCGTACTTCTTTCTTTCCTTCATACGAGGATCGCGGGTAAGAAGACCGGCCTTCTTGAGGGTAGCCTTGTAAGCTTCAGCGTCAATCTTGACCAGAGCACGGGCAAGACCGTGACGGATCGCACCGGCCTGACCGGAAACGCCGCCGCCCAGAACCTTGATCACCAGATCGAACTTGCCGACAGTCTCGGTGAGAGCCATGGGCTGACGAACGATGAGCTTCAGGGTTTCAAGGCCGAAATAATCATCGATATCTCTGCCGTTGATGGTGATTTTGCCGGTGCCTTCGTAAACACGAACGCTGGCAACGGACTTCTTTCTTCTGCCGGTACCGTACTGGTACGCTTTCTTGGAAGTATACATTCTCATTGTCCCCCTAATCAGTCAAGATTCAAAACTTCGGGCTTCTGAGCCTGATGTTTGTGTTCGGTGCCGCGGT
>JAGAOU010000039.1 GCA_017623595.1 Clostridia bacterium | reverse complement strand
CTCCACGGTGCAGAAAATTCAGCAGATGCACTTTGCAGGGCAATACAAGAGCGAATTTATGATCGTTGCTATGGCGATCTGTGCCGTATCCCTCTTTGGCACGGCTCTTGCAACGGAACGAAGCACCATTTCGGTCGGAATCAAAAAGGGTTGGATGTGGTTTTTGTTCTGCGGACTTGCCAACGGGGGCGTAAACTACGGAATTATGCTCCTGACCAACCGTCTCCCCTCTTCGGTAATGTTTCCCATCGTCTCGGCAGGCTCCACGGTGCTGACCTGCCTGGTATCGTGGCTCTTCTACAAAGAACGGTTGACGAAGATCCAGACGGTTGGGCTGATTCTGGGAATCTTAGCCATCGTTGCGATGAATTTGTAACAAAGGAGAAAAAAACATGGGATATTCACCGATTATCACGGTTGCCGCCGGATTCAGATCGCCACCCTTGCGGGGGATATTTCCCCCATTGATTTCCGCAATATTTACGTAAAAAATATCCGCATCATCGGAAGCCTCTGCGGAGCAAGACCCCGGAAGAAAAAGGAATTCTTTTGAGCGAGCTTGTGGAAAGAACCCGGCCAAAGTTTGAAAACGGAGAAATAAAAGTCCGCATCTGCGCCACATTCCCCATGGAGAAGACCGACGAAGGGCATCAGCTTCTGTATCGGGGTGAAAACGTGGGCAAAGTGGTTCTCACCCTTCCTAAAAAATAAGCGGCATAGAAAAAGCCGAAGAGATCGAATCTCTTCGGCTCAGTTTGTCGACAAACCATAAAAATAATCTTTTTGTCCCATACAATCCTTCAGTCTCGCCTATGGCGAGCCAGCTCCCTTTACACAAGGGAGCCTGACCGTTGCGCACGAGCTTCCTATTATTTTACTGTCTGAGAGCGGCTCTTAAACAGCGAAAAAACATTGAGAAATGCACAAAAATAAAGCCTCCCTTGTGTAAAGGGAGGGGGACCGCAAAGCGGTGGAAGGATTGTTTCGGTTCAAAAGTTACCTGTCATTCGCAAATAGAACATTTGAGTTTACAAAAAAACCGGCTTGGACTTTTTCGACAGGCTGGAGCCGCACCAAAAAGGTGCGGCTTTATTATTTGGTTTTGTCGGATTGAAAATACTGCTTTCGGTAGCGGGCGGGAGTTTGTTTTTCCTTTCGCTTGAAAGCGCGGATAAAGGTACCCACATCACAAAACCCCGTCTCCCTCGCAATCTCTTCCACAGAAAGACGATTCTCCAGAAGCAGGCGCTTGGCATTGTCAAGTCTGCAACAGGTCAAATATTCATGCACAGTGCTTCCCGTGCATTTTTTGAATCGGGAAGAAAACCAACAACGGGAAAACCCAAACACAGCCGCGAGTACCTCCACAGTAAGCCGACTTGCATAGTTTTCCGCAATATAATCACAAACGGCGGCAATTTCGTTCTCCGCACGCCCTTGAATCCCAATAATGCAACCGTGCAAAAAATCGCTCAAAAGCTTAGACATCAAAACCTCGTATCCCGAGTTTCGGACAACACAGGAGTTGATGCAACGCTCCACATACCCGCGCGTACGGTCATCCCCATCAAAAACGGGGCCGCCGTTCAAGGTGTAAACATGCTCACAAAGAGGGAAGCTCATTCCTCCCGAAAAATGGATGAAATAAAATTCCCATTCTTCTTTTGCTGGAAAATAGGTTTGAGGCTGTCTGCAATCCAAAAGGGCGAATCGGTTGGCAGACAAAGCATATTCGCTCCCGCGATACAGTAACGTTCCGCAACCGCGCAGAGTATAAAGAATCAGAATACTGTCGAAATCCTTGCGGTCTATATGAAAATCCGGATTACAGACAAAACGCCCCGCAAACTGTGGGTAGTAATAAAGCTGTTTCCCCAAGACTCCGGGAGTGTGCGTGTAACGCTCATAAACCTTACAACTTTCTTTGAACACATTATCACTCCAAACAAAACGCCTATTTTCAAAAACAAATCGTTATTGAAAAGGTTCTTCTGTCATGATATAATTATAACGGTAAAAAAACAATTTGTCAAGCAGGATCAAAAAATTCACAAACAATTCGTCAATTCTTTATGCAAGCCACGACACTTCCCCGGTGCCATCGATTCGAACACGAAGGAGCATACACATGAAAAAGTTAACCTCAAGAGAACGTATTCTGCGAACTTTCCGCCACCAGGACGTAGACCGCATCGCAATGGCAGATTATCCATGGAAAGGCACGCTGCAACGCTGGAAAAAGGAAGGTCTTTCCGAAAACACGGATTGGAGAGACCTGCTCGGATTTGACAAAACCGAACAAATTTTGCCGGACATTTCTCCCCGTTTCGAATACCGCGTTCTGGAGGAAACCGACCGTTATCGTATCGTCACAACCTCCTGGGGGGAAACGCGAAAGGAATTCAAGGAAATGGATTCCACACCGCAATCCTTGGACTTTTATTGTAACTCTTCCGACCGGTGGGAAGAGACCAAGGCCCGCATGAAAACCTATTATGAAAACCGCATTCCCTGGGACAAGTTGCGCCACGAATATCCCAAGTGGAAGGCGGACAGTCGCTTTCTGCGGTTGGAATTCTGGATGGGATTCGACGCAACCCATTCCTTCATGACCGGATTTGAATCGGCAATGATTGCCATTCACGAGGAACCGGAATGGCTTATGGATGTTTTTGATACGCAATTGACGGTCATGCTGGACCTTTTCCAAAAAATACTGGACGAGGGATATGAATTTGACGGCATTTACTGGTGGGATGACATGGGGTACAAGGGAAGCACCTTCTTCTCACCCCAAACCTATCGGGGATTTCTGAAGCCCTATCACAAACGCGCCTGTGATTGGGCACACGAACGCGGGCTTACCGTTGAACTGCATTCCTGCGGGTTTATCGAACCGTTGATTCCAGATTTGATTGATATCGGAGTAGAAATGCTCAACCCTTTGGAGATTAAGGCGGGAATGGATCCCGCAAAGTTGAAAAAGCTGTACGGAGATCAGCTGGCCTTTCACGGAGGTATCAACGCACAAACCATGCATGACCCCGAAAAGGTGCGGGCAGAAATGGAACGAATCATCCCCCTGATGATGGAGGGTGGCGGCTACGTATTTGCCTGCGACCATTCCATCCCAAACACCGTATCCCTGGAGCAGATGAAATTCATATCCGATTTAGCACACAAATTAGGCACCTACAAAGGTTAAACAGGAGGAAAAAAGAATGGACAATTTCACAAAACACGAAAACAATCCCGTGCTGGGCGGCCCAAATCTTGGCACCTGCTTTGATGTCCTTGTAACCAAAGATGAGGGACTGTATCGCATGGATTTTTCCTGGCGGCCGAAGAAAGCTCTTGCGGTCTGCTTCAGCGAAGACGGAATTCATTGGAGTGACCCTCAAATCACCTTGGAAAAAGACGAAACAACGGGCTGGGAGGATAACATCAACCGCAACTGCGTACTGAAAGTTGGCAACATCTACAAAATGTGGTACACGGGACAGGCGCGGGGACACAGTTATATCGGTTATGCGGAAAGTCGGGACGGAATCCATTTTACCCGCCCCCTCAAGGAACCCGTCATGATCAGCGAATATCCATGGGAGGGCTTTTCGGTAATGAACCCCTGCGTTCTTTATGAAAACGGCACCTATCGCATGTGGTATGCCGCAGGCGAAACCTATGAACCGAACGCCTTGGGATATGCGGAAAGCTCTGACGGGATCCGTTGGACAAAATCAAGAATCAACCCTATCTTCACAGCAGACAAAAAGAACAAATACGAGCAAGATCGCATCGGAGGCTGTCAGGTCATAAAAACCGAGGACATGGGATACGTGATGTTTTATATCGGATATGAGACCGTCCACAAGGCACAAATCTGCATGGCCCGATCGGACAACGGCATCACCCAATGGAAAAAATCTCCATTGAACCCCATCATTGTCCCCACCGAGGGAAGCTGGGATGCAGACGCATGCTATAAGCCCTCCTTCCTGTGGAATGAAAAAGAAGACACGTGGATGCTTTGGTACAACGGCCGCAAGGAAAGCAACGAGTACGTGGGGTATGCATACAAAATCGGCAGAGATTTGTTCTGAAATATAAACAAACCAACGAAAGAGTCGCACCAAAAAGGTGCGGCTCATCTGCTCTCTTTTAACCTTTATAAAGCGTTTGTCCGATGGCCGTTTTCCAACCGTTGAGAAGGGCGGTACGGGCGGCATCGTCCATATTGGGGGCAAAAGTTTTTGCAGAGCGACGCATGGCGGCGATTTCGGCCTCGTCCTTCCAAAGCCCCACGCCGAGACCTGCCATAAAGGCGGCCCCTTGAGCCGTGGTTTCGGTGTTGACGGGACGATCCACCGAGGCCTTCAGAAGGTCGGCCTGCAGTTGCAGAATCACATCACTTCGGGAAGCGCCGCCGTCCACCTTCAGAACCGTAAAGGGAACGCCCGTGTCCTCCTGCATAGCGGTGAGAAGATCGTTGGTCTGAAAAGCAATGCTCTCCAAGGCGGCACGAATAATATTTGCTCGGGAGGTTCCGCGGGTCAGCCCCGTAATGGTACCGCGAGCGTACATATCCCAATAAGGAGCGCCCAACCCCGTAAAGGCAGGCACCACATAGACCCCACCGTTGTCTGCGGAAGCGGCGATAATATCAGCTTCGGGGGCAGAGGTAATGATCTTCAGTTCATCCCGAAGCCATTGCAGAACGGCACCGCCGATAAAGACACTTCCCTCCAATGCATAGGTCACTTTGTCTCCACGGCTCCAAGCCACAGTGGTAACAAGGCCGTTTTTGGAGGTTACGGGATTCGAGCCCGTATTCAGCATCAGAAAACAACCGGTCCCGTAGGTGTTTTTTGCATCTCCTTCTCCAAAGCAGGCCTGACCGAAGAGGGCGGCATGCTGATCCCCCGCAATGCCCGAAACAGGAATCTGACAGCCAAACAATTCAATTTTGGCATTGCCGAAAAAGCCAATAGAAGGCTTCACCTCGGGCAGAATGGAACGGGGAATTGCGAAGAGATCAAGCAGGTCTTCATCCCAGTCCATAGTATGGATATTGTAAAGCAGAGTACGGGACGCATTTGTTGTGTCGGTGGCATGCACTCCCGTCAGCTGCCAAAGCAGGTAACAATCCACTGTGCCGAAGAGAATCTCGCCCCGCTCCGCCCGCTCACGGACGCCTGGAACGTGATCGAGAATCCAGCGGATCTTGGTTGCAGAGAAGTACGCATCGGGCTTGAGCCCCGTTTTCTCGGTGATCATGGATGACACTGCGGGATCGGAGGCCAATGCGGCGCAAAAATCAGAAGTACGACGGCATTGCCACACAATGGCATTAAAGACCGGCTCCCCCGTTTGCTTGTCCCACAAAATAGTGGTTTCCCGCTGATTTGTAATTCCGATGGCGGCAATCTGCGAGGGGTTGATCTCCGCATTCTGAATGGCCTGCTTCGCCGTTTCGTACTGAGAATACCAGATCTCCTTGGGATCATGCTCCACCCAACCGGGCTGAGGATAGATCTGCGGGAATTCCATCTGCGCAATCCCCTTCATGGATCCGTCGCTGTCAAAAATAATACTGCGGGAGGAGGTGGTTCCCTGATCCAAAGCAAGAATATAGCGTTTTTCGTTCATAAGTCGACCCTCTGTTTTTTTCTTTCATGATACCATATTTTACACGGAATTTCAAGTATGGGATGAAAAAAATATCTTACATTTTACGCAATTTTTCCCTTTTCCCTTGACAAAGATGCGAAAGTGGTATATAATATTCTGTGAGTAATTTAACTCTATATTACCCCTTACACGAGCAAAGGAGAACCAAATCATGAGTGAAAAGGGCGGAATTTCGGTACAGACCGAGCATATTTTTCCCATCATCAAGCGTTGGCTTTATTCGGATAAGGAAATCTTCCTGCGGGAAATCGTTTCCAACGCCGCCGATGCGGAAACAAAGCTGAAGCACCTTGTTGCCGTGGGGCAAGCCTCGGGCATCGAAGGCGATTATCGCATCGATGTCAAGGTAAACAAAGACGAAAAAACCATCACCGTAGAAGACAACGGCATCGGCATGACCGAGGCCGAGGTCAAGCAATATATCAATCAGATCGCACTTTCGGGTGCCTTGGATTTCATTCAGAAATACGAAAACGCCTCCGCAGACGGCATTATCGGCCACTTCGGTCTCGGCTTTTACTCCTCCTTCATGGTGGCGGATCAAGTGGAAATCGACACAAAATCCTACTCCGACGCACCCGCCGTTCATTGGGTCTGCAACGAAGAGGGCGAGTTTGAGATGTCCGACAGCGATAGACAAGCCCGCGGCACAAAAATTACCCTCCACGTCACAGAGGAAGAAAAGGAATTCCTGGAAGGGGACAAACTGAAGGAAATCCTGACAAAATACTGCGGATTTTTGTCCTTCCCCGTCTTCTTCACCGACGAATGCGCCGCACCCGAAGAGGTAAAAGAAGGGGAAGAGCCAAAAGCTCCAACCCCCATCAACGATGTGGAGCCCCTGTGGCAGAAAATGCCCAACGAATGCACCGACGAGGAATATGACGCCTTTTACCACAAGGTATTCTGGGATAATCAGGACCCCCTGTTCCACATTCACATCAATGCGGACTATCCTCTGAATTTCAAAGGAATCCTTTATTTTCCCCGCTTGGGTAACGAATACCGCAGCCTGGAGGGAGAGGTTAAGCTTTTCTACAACCGCGTCTTCGTATCGGACAACATCAAAGAGGTTCTTCCCGAATATCTTCTGATGCTGAAGGGCGTTCTGGATTGCCCCGAATTGCCCCTTAACGTGTCCCGTTCCTATCTGCAGGACAGCGATTATGTAAAAAAGATCTCCGCCCACATTGTCAAAAAGGTTTGCGACAAGCTGGCGGGACTGCACAACACCGATCTTGAAAAATACGAATCCTTCTGGGATGACATCAAGATCTTCGTGGAATACGGTTGCATTAAGGACAAAAAGTTCTACGACCGCATGAAGGACATTGTTCTGTTCAAGACCACAGAGGATAAATTTGTCACCCTGAGCGAATACAAAAAGCTGGAAGGCGCCGTGGAGGGCAAAATTTATTACGCCACAGATCTGACCCAGCAGGCGGTCTATGTGAAGCTGTACAAGGATCAGGGCATTCCCGTCATCGTCCTGGACCAGCTGATCGACAGCCAGTTCATTAACATCATCGAGCTCAACGAGCAGAACACTCAATTCCAGCGCATTGACTCGGTCACCGACGAGATTCGCAAGGAGGACAAGGAAGAAGACGCCTCTTCCCTCTCCGAGCTTTTCACCGAGGCTTCGGGCAAAAAGGATCTGACGGTCAAGGAAACCGCCCTGAAGGACGGATCGGTTCCCGCCATTCTGAACATCACGGAAAAATCCCGCAGAATGAACGAAATGGCGCAGATCTACGGTATGAAGGACGTTCACCTTCCCTTGGAAGAGATCCTGGTACTGAACACCGAAAGCCCCATTGTGAAAAAGCTGGCGACAGACAAAGACTCCGAGAATGCAAAAGCCATCGCAAAGCAGTTGTATCTGCTGGCGGTACTCAATCAGAGACCGTTCACCGCAGAGGAATTGAAGACCTTCCTGGAAGGAAGCTACGACATCCTCGGCAAAATTCAATAAACTGATAATTTTATTCAGATATTAGAGAAAGGGATTGAGAGAATTATGAAAAGAATCGGTATCTTGACCAGCGGCGGAGACAGCCAGGGCATGAACAATGCGATCCGTGCCGTCACACGCACCGCAATTGCAAACGGAATGACCGTTATGGCCATCCGCAACGGTTATCAGGGATTGATCGACGGAGACATCGAAGAGATGCATCTGCGCTCGGTCTCCAACATCTTGGATCGGGGCGGAACTTTCCTGCAGACCGCAAGATGTCTTGAATTCAAGGAAGAGGCAGGCGTTCTGAAGGCCGTAAAAACCTGCAAGGATTTCGGCATCGAAGGCCTTGTGGTCATCGGAGGCGACGGTTCCTTCCGCGGCGCACGGGATATGTCCCTGCACGGAATTCCAACCGTGGCCATGCCCGGCACCATCGACAATGATATTGCCTGCAGTGACTACACCATTGGCTTTGACACCGCAGTAAACGTGGCCATGGAAGCCGCTGATAAACTGAGAGACACCTCCATGTCCCACCACAGATGCTCGGTCATCGAAGTCATGGGCCGCAATGCGGGCTGGGTTGCCGTTGACGTGGGCATTGCCGCAGGAGCCACCTATACCCTCGTCCCCGAAGTTCCCTTCACCATCGAAGACGTAGTAGCAAAGATCAAACGGGGAGAAGAAGCGGGCAAGAAGAACTTCATGATCGTCTGCTCCGAAGGCATTTTCGCCGACGTGAAGAAAAACACCAACTATGAATACCTGTCCGGTTTGGGCATCACCAGTTCCTCAAAACTGGCCAAGAAGATCGAAGAACTGACCGACGTGGAATCCCGCGCAACGGTTCTCGGCCACATTCAGAGAGGTGGTTCCCCCACCGCCCGTGACCGCTACATTGCAACGGAGATGGGTTGCCGCTGCACCGAACTACTGAAAGAAGGCAAGTCCAATCGCGTAGTTGTTATCAAGGACAACAAGATCGTGGATCTTGATATCGTGGAAGCCCTGGAAATGACCAAGGAATTCGACATTGCCCGCTACAATATCGCCAACACAGTCGGCATCTGATTAATAAAAGCAGTCATTATTCCTCCCTCGCCTAACAAGCGAGGGAGATTCACACAAGGCAATATTATGAAAAACAAGCATTTGGCCCTGGGCGCTGTCCTGTTGTCGGGCATCCTTTGGGCCACCATTGGCCTTTTCAATACATACTTTGGAGATCTGGGCATTGTCAACACGGACCTTGTAACCATTCGCCTGAGCATGGGCACCGTACTTCTTTTCGCCTATCTTCTGATTCGCAATCCGAAGGCGCTGAAAATCAAGATGAAGGATCTTTGGATCTTCCTCGGTGCGGGGCTGACCAGCATTATCATGTTCCAAACCTGCTACATGATTGCAATTCGGGAATCGGGCTCCTATGCGCTGGCGGCTGTTTTGCTCTACACCTCCCCCGTCTTTGTCATGCTCTTCTCCACCCTCTTCTTCAAGGACAAGATTACGCCCCTGAAAGTCATCGGCGCTGTACTGACGGTGATCGGATGCGCTTTGGCCTCGGGAATTTTGCAAGGGACGGGAACGATTACAGCAACGGTGCTGATTGCAGGGCTTCTGTCGGGCATCGGATATGCCATGTACAGTATTTTTGCCCGCGTGGCTCTAAACCGGGGCTACAATGCCATCACAGTAACCGCATGGTCCTTCCTGTCGGCGTTAATCCCGCTGCTGGTCATTGCTGACTATGGCACTATATATCAAGGCATCGCTTCTGCCGGATGGAGCGGCGTTGGGATGTGGTTGCTGTTAGGCATCGTGACGGAGGCTCTTCCCTATGCCCTTTACACCGAAGGCTTGACGGGCATGGACACAAGCAAGGCGGCGGTTACGGTGGCCATTGAACCCATCGTTGCAATTCTGATCGGTGTTGCCTGCGGGCAGACCATGCATTGGACCGCATGGATCGGAACGGTGACGGTCATTGTTTCCATTCTTCTTTTGAACCTGCCGAAAATCCGTTTCGGGAAAAAAACCGAAAAAGCTTAATAAAACCTTAATGCGTTCCCCTCTTTTCTCTTAAAAAGTTTTTTGGTATCATAGGACTACAGAAAAAAATAACAGAAAAGGAAAAACGGCATGGAATTTTTAAGAACGCTCATCGAAGTTCTCGACACGAGGATGATTACCCCCGAACCCTACGGATGGTTTCACCTTCTGTGGCTTGCCGCATCGGTTATTGCAGGCATTTTACTGTTCAAATTCTTGAAGCCGGGCACCGAAAAACAGGTTCGCGGTGTCCTTTTGGTCATCTCCCTTCTGTCGATTTTGGCAGAGATTTACAAGCAGTTCAACTACACCTTCTCGGTGGACGGAGACGTGATCAACGCAGATTATCAATGGTATGCCTTCCCCTGGCAGTTCTGTTGCGTACCAATGTTTATCGGGCTTGCCGCTGCTTTGGTGAAGAAGGGAAAGGTTCACGATGCTCTCTGCGCATTTTTGGCTACATATTCCCTTTTTGCGGGAATCTGCGTCATGCTTTATCCCGTTCAGGTCTTTATCTCCGTTGTGGGCATCAACATTGAAACCATGTATTGCCACGGATCCATGATCACCTTGGCCATGTATCTGCTCTGTACCGGTTACGTGAAAGCGGAGCATAAAACTATACTGAAGGCGATTCCCGTGTTCTGCTCGGTGCTCGGCATTGCCCTTGTTCTCAATGAAGTGAACCATTACACCGATTTTACCGGGGGCGAAACCTTCAACATGTTCTATGTCAGCCCCTATGAGGATCCTTCCCTCCCCGTTTATTCCATCGTTCAAGAGTATGTCCCCTACCCGTTCAGTCTGATTATTTATATCGTCATGTTCACCGTGGCAGCTTATCTCATGCTCCTGATGGCCATGGGAATCAAGAAAATCGCAGCAAAAATCAAAGCAAAATAATACAGGGAGAAATCCATCTTCGGATGGATTTTCCTCTTTCCACCAACAATCGAGGTGTCATTATGAACATAGCGGCGGTCATTATGTGCTCCTTTGCCCTCTTGGGCGCACTGGATCGTATCTTCGGCAACAAATTCGGCCTCGGGGCTGCCTTTGAACGGGGCTTTGAAATGCTGGGAACCCTGGCACTGTCCATGCTGGGAATGATTATCATATCCCCCTTTCTTGCAGACCTGATGAATCCCCTGCTGCAGAGTTTGCCCGATTTTATCGACCCGTCAATTATCACATCTTCCATCTTTGCCAATGACATGGGCGGTGCGCCCCTGACCGTAGAAGTGGCACGAGATGCGGAAATCGGCTTGTTCAACGCCCTGATCACAGGCGCAATGATGGGATGCACCGTATCGTTCACCATTCCTTACGCACTTTCCGCCGTAAAAAAAGAACGACAAAAAGATGTTCTTTTGGGACTTCTGTGCGGCATTGTAACCATCCCTGTGGGATGTCTTGCAGGGGGAATGGCTTACGGCATTTCCCTGACAAAGCTGATAATCAATCTTCTGCCCCTACTGCTCTTTTCCGCTATCATTGCCTTGGGGCTGATCTTTGTTCCAAATCTGTGCGTCAAGATCTTTACGGGGATCGGATATCTGATCAAAGCCTTGATTACCGTCGGCTTAGCCGTTGGCATTGTCCATTTGCTGACGGGATATACCCCCATCGAAAACATTACTCCCCTCATGGAAGCAGGCGAGATTGTCATCAATGCAGCGGTGGTCATGTCGGGGGCCTTTCCCCTGCTTCATATTATCTCAAAGCTTTTGAGCAAGCCTCTGAAGCGGCTGAGTGAAGCGAAGCATATTCCCCCCACATCCATCATGGGGATTCTCTCCTCCCTCGCCACCAGCGCAACCACCTTCTGCGACATCAAAAACATGGACTCAAAAGGGGCGATCATCAACTCCGCCTTCGCCGTTTCGGGGGCTTTTCTGCTGACCGACCACCTTGCATTCACCCTTTCCTTTGAGGAGAGCTATCTCCCCGCCGTGCTGATCGGGAAGGCGATTGCCGCCCTCTTTGCAGTAGGCGTGGCGTTCCTTCTGACAAACCGAAAAAAGAACGAAGCATAACAGAACGCACCCCGAAGTTCGGGGTGCGCATTGTTTATTTCATGATCTCGTCCAGCGAAACCTTGGTCACTTCCACACATTCCTTCATTTTGCTGTAAATCACATACAAATAGCCCTCATGAAGCATAGTGTGGGGATACCCGTAATGACCGCCCTTATGAATCCCGTCCCAACGGCGCTGATAGGGCTCGTCTCTCAGGATAAAACGACGGTCAAAATTTTCGCCATCGGTGGAAGTGTAGAGATCCAGCGGCAAACGATGGCTTTTTACCACCGAGTTGCAAACACCGTAAAACCGACCGTCGGGAAGGCGTCCGAAATGAAACTTGGATCCGTCATCGGAAAATTCCGTGGGCAACGGTTCTGACCAGGTTTCTCCATCGTTTTCCGAGAAGGAATGCCACAAAACACTTCCGTTACTGCGTAGCATCATGTGAAGAATTCCGTCATCGGTCTGATAGAAGGAACCCTCGCACAGAAGCTCCGCATCCCAACCGCGGGCATGGGCTATTTTGCGAATAGCGGCAGAGTCATCCACAAAGGGAAGGGTCTGAAACGCATCACCGTAGACCCCCGTTATCTTCCAACCTTCGATGCCGTTGGGGTTATCTGTATAGGGAAACATCACATTTCCCGCAAGAATCAACCGATTGCTTGCGGTCTTTTGCGGAGGATGATTTGGAACCAACGGAATGGAGAGGCTCATAGGCTGACTCCAGGTTTCGCCATCAGTGGTGGAAATATAACCCATGTCGGTCTCACAGTGGACTGCGCCCGACTTGGGGCGTACCCCCGTGGGCACGGTGGAAGGGTCATAATAATAGGCTCCGTAATACAGATACAGCACATCCTCATGGATGTGAAATCCGCCTGCCGTTACAACCATATCGGGATTTCCCAGCATTTCAGGGGTGACAACGGGACGAAGAGGAGACCAATGCTCTCCATCCGCAGACACGGACAAAACTACCCGTTGCCCAAGATCATCCTCATTGAAGTGACCATTGGACCATACAGCATAAAATTTTCCGTGAAAAAAAGTGATGGATGCATGATGGCTGTAGAGCCATTCCTGTTGTGGCTCATAAACCAAATAGCACCGGGAATCCAATTTCTTCGGGGGAAGAGTTGTTTTGTTATTAATCACAATATCACATCCTAACGAAAAATATTACATCTGTTTTACCTGTTTCTTTTTCACAAAGAGGGTTGCAACCACCCCAAAAGAGGCAATCAAACCCCAAAGCAGGACCACACCGGTCCAGTTCAGATATTCAGCCACAAAACCGAACACCGCATTGCAAAGAGCAGCGACGATATATCCCGTACAATCGAGAATTCCGTTAATACTGGACACCTTCCCCGTTTTGCCGAGACCCGGGATATAAATACTCCAAAGTAGCGAAGAGGCGCATCCCACCGCCATAAGAGCCAACGCCAGAAGGAGGACATTGACCCAAGGATGAGAGACCAAAATCACCCCCACATAAAACAAAACCGAAAGAGAAAAAGAGACTCGCATAAGGAAAATATCGTTCTCCTTCAAGGCGCGGAAGAGAGCCAGCGCCACAAAGGGCATCATACCCTTGAAGAAAAAAATCACCGCATAAACGGTAGCGGCCGCCTCGGGTGAAAAGCCCAACTGCTCCACAAGATAAGAGGGAACCCAAAAGGCAACGGCGGTAATCGAGGTTTCCACCACAGCACCGATAATCATATAAAAGAAAAACTTTTCGATCCGAAAGACCTGCAAAACGCCCCGCACCCCTTGATGCTTGCCTGTTGTATAGGTAATATACCCCTTACGTTCAAAGAAGGTCAAAACCGAAAGGGCGGTAACGGCGATGATCAAGGTGATGCATCCCGCCACAAAAAAGGTATATTTCCAATCAAACAGCACAGAAAGAAAACCGGCAAAGAAGGGACCTGCGAAGGATGCACAGGAAAAGAACGTACAAATCACGCGGGAATGATTTTTGGAAGTGTTTTCGGAAATAATCTTAACCAAAGGCCCCCTCAGCATAGATAAGGAAAAGCCCAAACAGCCGAAGCAAATCACCCGAAGCCAATCAAAGGGCAAAAAGGGAAAGAGCATACAAAGGGCTCCGGAAGCAAAAAGCCCCGAAGCAACCATTTTTTTCGGGTTAAGAATATCGCCGAAAATCCCGTTGACCAACTGACCCGCCGCATAGCAGACCATATACACAGAGGACATCAGTCCCAAAAAGTCCTTGGTAAACAATCCCGATTCGGTCATGGCCGGCGTAGAAACGCCAAGCAGCTGACGGGAGTAATAACTGACAAAATAAGAAAAAATGCAGACAACCCCGATAGAAACCGCGCGGTTTACAGAATAAGAACCCGCAGCCGAAACGGAATCCTTCTGCAGAGAAGAATCGAAGGAAGACACGTTGATCGCTCCCTTTTGCATTTAATGATACCTCATTATACACAATTCCCAACGGTTTGTCCAGTAAAAACCGATTTCGCAAAGAACAGTTCAGAAAAAAGCCGCTTTTGTACGGATAATGTCATATAAAAAGAGGGCGGAGAAAACATTGGAATCCTACAATCGAATAAATTCGAAAAATTCATAAATTTTTCAGATTTCACCCTTTACAATCGGGGAATAATATGATATAATATGTAGGATGCCGAAAATCGGTTGACGGACAACTCCGACCGCGACTTATTTTACGGTGAATAATTTTAATTGCCGCCAAGAGCGGCGCAGGAGGAAGCATTATGCTGAAAGAAACCAAGACCCAAATCATCGAAGCCAACCGCAGAAGCGACGTTGACACCGGTTCTCCCGAAGTGCAGGTTGCCATTCTGACCACCCGCATCAAGGACCTCACCGAGCACCTGAAAGCCAACCCCAAGGATTTCCATTCCCGTCGTGGCCTTCAGAAAATGGTCGGTCAGCGCAGAAACATGTTGAACTATCTGAAGAAGAAGGACATCATGCGTTACCGTGCCATCGTTGAGAAGCTCGGCCTGAGAAAGTGATTCGGTCCCGGTACTGACGGAGGGGAGCCTCGGCTCTCCCCCGCCGGGCAACGCAAAGTCATTTGTCCGTTGGTTTGCCTCCGGCAGATGGCTTTGTTTTTTGCCGTCATCCCCAAAAAAAGAAGCCCACTGATCCAAATTATCAACAAAAAAATCCGACCCCCGCGTTTTCTGGATTCAGCAGTTATGAAAGAGCCCGTTTGACGGACTTTTTGATAACTGCCGGAACAGATGGGGGCATCGGAACAGAAAGGAAAAGACATGAACATCTACGAAAACTATCGCAAGTTCGAAACCACCGTCGCAGGTCGTCCTCTGGTCGTGGAAACCGGTAAGTTTGCCGGTCTTGCCAACGGCTCCGCTATGATCCGCTACGGCGAAACCTGCGTGCTGGCCTGCGCCACCGCATCCGAAAAGCCCCGTGACGGAATCGACTTCTTCCCCCTCGCTGTGGATTATGAAGAAAAGCTCTATTCCGTCGGTCGCATTCCCGGCTCCTTCATGAAGCGTGAAGGTAAGCCCAGCGAAAAGGCTATCCTCACCGCCCGTGTCATCGACCGTCCCATCCGTCCTCTCTTCCCCAAGGATATGAGAAATGACGTTGTGGTCAGCCTGACGCTGATGGCAGTGGATCAGGATTGCTCTCCCGATATCACCGCTATGATCGGTGCCTCCGTTGCAATCTCCATTTCCGACATTCCTTGGAAGGGCCCCATCGGTGGCGTTCTTCTGGGTTATGTTGACGGCGAATATGTCATCAACCCCACCGAGGAACAGCGCGCTGTTTCCGAAATGGCGGTCACCGTTGCCGCTTCTGCCGACAAGATCGTTATGATCGAAGCAGGCGCCAACGAAATTCCCGATGACGTGATGTACAACGGTATTCTGGAAGCCCATAAGGAAATCAAGAAGATCGTTGAATTCATCGAAGGCATCAAGGCCGAAATCGGCAAGCCCAAGTTTGAATACGAAGCCCACACCCTCCCCGAAGGCATGTTGGAAGACATCATCGCTTTCGCCGGCGAGAAGATCAAGGTTGCCATGAAGACCGACGACAAGGACGTCCGTGACGCTCAGGTTGCCGCCGTGACCGCCGAAATCGAAGCTGAATTTGCAGAGAAATATCCCGACTCCTCCGCCGCCATCGGCGAAGCGGTCTATAAGATCGAAAAGATGATCGTCCGCGATATGATCATCAATGACCACGAACGTGTAGACGGCCGTGGACTGGAAGACATCCGTCCTCTCTACGCCGAAGCAGGCATTCTCCCCCGCGTTCACGGTTCCGGTCTGTTCAGCCGCGGTCAGACGCAGGTTCTGACCATCGCCACCCTGGGCTCCATCTCCGAAGCACAGATTCTGGACGGTGTGGACAACGAAGAAACCAAGCGCTATATGCATCATTACAATATGCCCGGCTATTCCACCGGCGAAGCAAAGTCCAACCGCGGTGCAGGCCGTCGTGAAATCGGGCACGGAGCATTGGCAGAACGTTCTCTCGTTCCCGTTCTTCCCTCTGTGGAGGAATTCCCCTATGCCATCCGTCTGGTCTCCGAGGTTCTCTCCTCTAACGGCTCCACTTCTCAGGGCTCCGTCTGCGGCTCCACCCTGGCGCTGATGGATGCAGGTGTTCCCATTAAGGCTCCCGTTGCAGGTATCTCCTGCGGTCTGGTCACCGACGAAGATCGCTGGATCACCATGGTGGACATTCAGGGCTTGGAAGACTTCTACGGCGATATGGACTTCAAGGTAGCAGGTACCATGAAGGGCATCACCTCCATTCAGATGGATATTAAGGTGGACGGTCTTTCCTACGAGATCATCAAGAAGGCCTTCGAACAGACCAAGGCCGGCCGCGAAAAGATCATCAACGAGATCATCCTCAAGGCCATTCCCGCTCCCAGAGCCGAACTGTCCGAATACGCTCCCAAGATCCTGTCCTATAAGATTCCCACCGACAAGATCCGCGAAGTCATCGGTACCGGCGGTAAGGTTATTCAGCGCATCACCGCTGAAAACAACGTTAAAATCAACGTGGAAGATGACGGATCCTGCCAGGTTCTCTACGTCAACAAAGAAAACGGCGAAAACGCCATGCGCATCATCCGCACTATCGTGGAAGGTCCCGAAATCGGAACCATCTACAAGGCGAAGGTTACCCGCCTGATGAACTTCGGCGCCTTTGCGGAATTCGTTCCCGGCAAAGAAGGTCTGGTTCACATTTCTCAGCTGGATGAACGTCGCGTAGGCAAGGTAGAAGACGTTGTCAACGTGGGCGACGAAATCTGGATCAAGGTCACCGAGATCGACGATCAGGGCAGAATCAACCTCTCCCGTAAAGAAGCGCTCCGCGATTTGATCGCTCAGCAGAACAACCAGTAACAAGATTCCGCTCCCGTGTTGATTTCAATACGGGAGCATTCTTTTTAAAGGAGATATATCATGGAACAGTATAAGATCGGGACCTGTATTCCCGGCGGAAATGTGGAACGCTGGCTGGAGCCCATGTCCAAAATGGGATTCGAAAGCTTCTCACTCAACTGGCACATGGAGCTGGCGGGCGCAGACCTGAAAGCTCTGTCCGAGAAAACAAAGCAGATCCTGGAAGGCACCGATATTCCCATCACCACCATCGGCCTCTATTGCAATCCCCTTGCAAACGAAGATCACAAAAAGGCACTGGAATACGTCATTGATTCCGCGCCTCTCTTCGGAGCAAAAAATGTAGGTACCTTTGCAGGTGCGCTGACGGGAGAATCCGTGGACGCATCGATGCCGAAATTCAAGGAAGTGTTTTCTGAGTTGGCAAAGCGCGCAGCAGATAAGGGACTGAACCTTGTTATCGAAAACTGCCCCATGGGTGGCAAATGGAACAAGACCACCTGCAACATCGGCTTCCACCCCCGTGCATGGGACATGATGTTCCATGAGGTTCCCGCAGAGAATCTCGGTCTGGAATGGGAACCCACCCACCAGCTCTGTCAGTTGATCGACCCCATGCCTCAAATCCGTAAATACGGAAAGAAAATCCTTCATATTCACGGAAAAGATGCCACGGTAGACCGCAAGATTATCGAAGAAGAAGGTCTTTACGGCCCAAATACCTATGTGTGGCACCGCATGCCCGGCCTGGGAGATTGCGACTGGCGCACCATTATTACATATCTTCACATGGTGGGATACGAAGGCGACATCTGCATTGAAGGGTATCATGATCCCATCTACGTCAAGGATTGGGAAATGACAGGCCAACTGCATGCATTGAATTATCTGAAATGGGCACGGTGCGGGGATTTTACCCCCAACCCCTGGGACAAATAATATGATACACTTAAACTTCGCTCCCCCGAAGGAGAATATGGATCGGTTGCGGGATCTTTACGAAACCGCCTTCCCCGCAGACGAAAAAAAGCCCTTCCCCTTGATGCTGAAAAAGCAAGAGGAAGGTTCCATGGAATTGATGAGCGTGGAAAACGAAACGGGAGAATTTCTTGGGCTGGTGATCATGATCCATCATAAGAACATTGCCCTGCTTGACTATTTCGCCATCGCACCCGAGGGGCGCGGCAAAGGCATCGGAACAGAGGTGCTGCGTTTGCTTCGGGAGCGGTATTCGGGCAAAATCATCCTGCTGGAGATTGAAGACCCCGAGGAGCCCGCAGACAACACCCCCGAGCGCCTGCGTCGCAGGGGATTTTACCTGCGCAACGGCATGGAGATCATGGACTTCAAGGTTTGGCTTTTCGGCGTAAAAATGCTGGTTTTAACGGTGGGAGGCCGGGTCTGCTTTGAGCAGTACCACGAAATCTTCGACACAGTCTTCTCCCCCGCCATAGGAAAAAATGTCACCTTGGCGAATTAACATTTCAAAAAACGGAAGAGCCTCATGCTCTTCCGCTTTTTTTCATTAAAGGTTGATTTGATTATGCATTGATCTACGTTTATGGGTTCAGCAGGATCCCCAGTAGGAGGAATGATTCCATGGCGGCGAGGCCCCAGGAAATAAGGCCGCACATCAAATATGTTTTTGCCGCATTGGGCTCCTTTTCCCGAGAGGAGAACCAAAAAGCGATTCCGACAATGGGGATCATCAATGAAAGAAAAATTTTACCGCCTGAAGCACGGGACGTGTCATAGGTGGGAGGCGCATCGTTCTTTTGACGCATTGCACAACCGCAGGAAGAACAAACCGCCGCATTATCACGAACCTTTTCGCCGCATTTGGGACAAAACATAAAATCACTCCTTAAAACAGCATTAAAATGCCGCTGATAATCATTCCGATATAAATAACAAGCTTAAGCTTCCGCTCGTTCAGACGGCGAAAAACAGCGCTTCCGAGGAAATTTCCGAGAATGGCTCCCACGGCACCCACCAATGCAAAGAAGATCACATTGCGATCAATGACACCGTTAATCACCCGAAAGACGGTAGAATAAAGATTTGTGAGCAAAAAATAGGTCTGGATGGTAGCAAAATAGATCTGCTTATCCTCCGTCGCGTGGACGAGATACAACACCGCGGGAGGTCCCCCTGTGGAAAACAAACCACTGAGAGCGCCGCCCAACGTACCCGAAATCAAACCGTTGACCATAGTGGGACGCAAGCGTACCTTTCCTCCAAGGAAAAGAAAATAGAGACTGAAGAGAATCAGCACGCATCCCAACATAATTTTCATCACACGAGCAGAGGCATATGCGGAAAAATACACCGCAAAAGGGATCACCAACGCAGCGGAAATCAGCATAGGAAACACCAATTTCAGCCGCAGATGCTTGCGATTTGTCACCGCATTGTAGGTAGAGGTCCCACAGGACAGAAAGCTCGAAACCGCAGCAGCAGAGGCATGGGAAGGCATCAGATACGGAAAAAAGAGCATCACAAAAATGCCGAACCCAAAGCCGCTGGTCCGCTGTACAAAGGCCCCGCCCATACTGACAAAGGCCACAGCGACAAACTTCAGAACATCAATCATAAATCAAACACTCTCATGATGCAAGGGAAAGCACGAAAATCTCCGTATTATTCTTCTTCAGACCGCTCCCCGGATTGAAGGAAACATAAAAACGACCGTTAAACTGCTGGAAGGATTCGATTTCGGGTAAAACCTTCAGAGTTGTTATGTATTCTCGGCTCATTCCGATTCGGGCAGAATAAATTTCGGTGATGTTACAGAGTTCATCGGGCTTCATAAATGGATCCCCGATATGGGATCGTTGAATCTGAGGCTGTTCCCCTTCCGCACCACCGCAGACATACACGGTCTTGCCATCCGCGCAAAGATCCATCCCTTGGAAGCTTCCGTGAGGACATTTATTATACACCCCATGATTTTCCAGAAATGCGGATTTACATCCGAGAATGGAGATGGAGCCTTCTTCATCCAGAATCCGATCCAATTCGGACAGGCGATAGGAAACAAAATAGTGCCAATAGCTCTTATCAAAGTTCGTATCGCAACGGACATAGATCAGAAAACGGTCGGATTCTTCATTAAGGGAGAAATTGACCCGATAGGAAGTTGCGCCGCTGTGCAGCGGATATCCGTCCTTTGTGGCATACTCAAAATCACCCAGCTTGCACTCCTCGGTTTTCTTTCCCTTGTCATAAACAAAGCGGGAAATTTCCAGAGACCAGGCATAGGAATTGGCCATGTTTGCCTCCGCCCCCACGTAAACATAAACCTTTCCGTTCCGAACGCGCACCTCCAAGGATTCCCCATGGCCATATCCCTGCAAAGAAATGGAATCCAAGCAATAAGCAAGTTTGGTTTTCGGATCGTAACGGCAACGGGAAAGATAGGTAGTGGTACCGCTTCGCTGGGTGGTAAAGATATAAAGTTGCTCCTCCACCATAATCAGAAAAAAGCGCTGAACCGCATTCCCCACGGGAAGGTTCTTCAAGGTACAAACCGAGGTTGCCACCAAATCCCCCGTCAGCAGTTCGGTCTCCTCCACCCCGCCCGCAATCACCTGCAACGGATCGGGGGGGGCGGGGATCTCCTCTGAAACGGTTGAATCGGCAGCCTCCGTATCGGTGGTAATGTCAGTGGAAGCGGTTTGCGATTCCGATGACACATCGGAGGCGGAATCGGAAGTCTCATTGGTACTGACTGTGGAGGATTGAGAAGCAAACTCGGAAGACGTAACATCCTCATTACTGTCAGTAATATCGGTCATATCCGAAGAAGATACCGAAGGTGTTGTATCCGTATTATTCGAGGATGTGCTCTCCCCTTCCCCGCAGGCGGTCAAGAGAAGAATCATCAGAAGCATAAAAAATGCGACGGTGCGTTTCATGGCAATTCACTCATTTCTTTGTAATACCTTTTTTAATTATATCATAAACAATATAAAATGTCAAGCAAAAACCGATGCCCACAGAGGAGCATCGGTAAATTTCTATGCTTATTTCTTTTTGGAACCGATTTTGCGCTCGGTGCCGTTAAGGATTCGCTTGATATTCCCCGCATGACGCACCCACACAGAAGCACACATGACGGCCGACAGGGCGGTGAGCCAGATCCAGCCGGGGTTTCCGTGATAGAACAGTGCAATGCAAACGGGAATCACGATTCCGCAAAGCAAAGACGAGAGAGAAACCATGCGGAAGAGCAGAAGAATCAAAAGGAAGGAAGCCAAAACAATGAGGAAAATACGGTAATCGAGAACGATCAGAAGACCGCCCATGACCGAAACACCCTTCCCCCCCTTGAAATGGGCAAAGCAGGGGAAGAAATTTCCCAACAGGCACCCTGCGACCAATACAGCGCCCGTAAATGCGGGACCGACGGGTTCACCAAAGGCGAAGAGATCCCCGGGAAACACATACTTGGCAAGGCATCCGAACACCATGCTTTTGGAAATTTCGGCGGCCATAACGGAGATTCCCCAACCAAGCCCCATGGAACGGGCCACATTGGTTCCTCCCGCATTTCCGCTGCCGACGGAATAGATGTCAATTTTACCGATGTACTTGGTCACCACAAGAGAAAGGTTAACACTTCCCACAAGGTAACCGACCAAAAACGTAAGAATCAAAAACAACCAGTTCATCGATCGTTTTCTCCCCTTTCACGGATGAAGAGGCGGACGGGGGTTCCTTCCAGCCCAAAGACCGCACGGATCTGATTTTCGATATAACGTTGATAGGAAAAATGGAACAGCGAGGCATCGTTGCAGAAAATAACAAAGGAGGGGGGATTGGTGGAAGCCTGGGTCATATACAGAATTTTCAGACGCTTTCCCTTATCGGAGGGAGGCTGAACGCGGATTGTGGCATCGGCCAGAATATCGTTCAGAACCCCGGTTGTGATGCGGCGGGAGTGCTGCTCATGCACCGAGCAGATGAGAGGATAAAGCTTATCGACCCGCTGCCCCGTTTTGGCAGAAATAAAAAGAACAGGGGCATAGGACATATATTTCAGTTCTTCCTTGATATCGTTCTTCATCTGATCCATGGTATAGGTGTCTTTTTCCACCAGATCCCATTTGTTGACCAGAATAATGGAAGCCTTTCCCCGTTCGTGGGCAAAGCCTGCAATCTTCACATCCTGGTCGGTCACGCCGCGGGAGGCGTCGATAAGAATCAGCACCACGTCGGCACGGTCGATGGCCATGTAAGAGCGAACGATGGAATATTGCTCGATATTATCATACACCTTATTCTTGCGGCGTATGCCTGCAGTATCGATAAAGCAGAACTTTCCGTACTTGTTCTCCTTCACCGTATCCACCGCATCACGGGTGGTACCGGGAATATCGGAGACGATCATACGCTTCTCGCCGAGAATGTAGTTAACCAGGGAAGATTTACCCACATTGGGACGTCCGATCAGGGCTACCTTAATGGTCTTGTCCCCTTCTTCCTCCTCCTCGGGATTGGGAAGATAGGCATAAACCGCATCCAAGAGGTCGCCGATCCCCAAGCCATGGACGGAGGAAACAGCCACGGGATCACCCATACCGAGATTATAAAACTCATAAAACTCGGGGGGATTGTCCCCGGGACGGTCGATCTTATTGACGCAAAGAACCACATTTTTGCCCGCCTTCATCAGCATACGGGCAACTTCAACGTCCGCGTCGGTGACACCGGATTTAATATCGGTCACAAAAATCACCGCATCGGCCTGATCAATGGCAATCTGCGCCTGGCGACGCATCTGATCGAGAATTTCGTCCCCCGTAGCGGGCTCAATACCACCCGTATCAATCAACGTGCAGGTACGGGCACGCCATTCAAAATCACAATAAATACGGTCACGGGTCACACCGGGGGTGTCCTCGATAATGGAAAGTCGCTGACCTACAATTTTGTTGAAGAGCGTCGATTTCCCCACATTGGGGCGACCGACCACGGCAATCATGGGATTTGCCATAAAACAACCTCCTTTCAGCGGCGGGCGGAACGCATCAAGGCATCCGCAAAGCCTTCGGGGCCCGCTTCGGCAACGCGGATTTTCACCTTAAGAGCGTGTTCCACGTCCTTCACCGAAACGTCATCTAAAAATTTATTGTCCCGCAGCATAACATCGGGAACGATCAGATAATCACCCAAGGATTTTCCCTGCAGCTGCGCTATAATATCCTGCCCGGTAACCAACCCCGTCACGGTAACATCATGTCCGAAAAAGTCATTTCGGATACCGTAAACGGTGCATTGCAGATCGGTATATTTCTCCTGCAGGCGGATCACAGCACGGTTCATGAGATCCTGTGTAATGAGGCCAGTCACGGAAGAAACACGGATGGGACGGCGGAAGGGCTCGTCCATAAAGGAAAGCAAATCCTCCAATTCCTGCTCAAAGGATGCAATCATACCCACACCGTTTTCCATCTGCTCGAATTCCTCATAGGAATCAAAGGTGGGAATGGGGCGGCCTGCTTTCAGATACAACTCATCGGAGCACCAGACCAATCGGGTGCCGAATTGGGCTTGACAACGGTCGGCAAAACGTTCCACCTGATCGATCACGGCGCCACATTCCTCAGGGGTAAAGCACCGCAAAGGCTCCAGCCCTTCCCGATGGCGGGTCAAGCCCACGGGAACCACAGAAATGCTGGAAAGCTGGGGATGAAGGGTTTTCAGATCCTCAAGGGTACGATCCAGCTCTTCCCCATCGTTCCAATCGGGGCAAAGAACGATCTGAGCCCGCATGTTAATCTCCGCATCCCGAAAGCGCTTCATGTGATCAAAGACCTTGGCGGCGGCGGGATTTTTCATCATTTTCACCCGCAGCTCGGGATTGGTGGTGTGAACCGAAACATTGAAGGGTGAAACCCGCATATCCACAATGCGGTCCAGATCCTCATCGGTCATATTGGTGAGGGTGACATAATTGCCGTACAGAAGGGAGAGGCGAAAATCGTCATCCTTATAATACATAGTTTCCCGCATATGCTCGGGAAGCTGATCGATGAAGCAGAAAATACATTTATTTTTACAGGACCGCTGTTGGTCCATCAGATAGTTTTCGAAATCAAGACCGGGTTCGTCGGTGGGCTCGGAAAGAATTTCGTGAACGATCTTTCCTTCCCGACGCACCGTTACATCGGTCACGCCCAAAGCGGTTTGATACATATAGTCCAGAAAATCCCGAATTGCAACCCCGTTCACGGCAATCAGATCATCGCCGACAAGAATCTTTTTACGGAATGGACTGCTTTTATCCACATGAGTGATCAGCGCCATATGCATATTCCTTCATATAATTATTGAGCCAGCTGAACCGAAGGATCGGAGGCTCGGGTATAACCGTCCACGGGCATCATAAATCCGGAATTACAGCGGGGCAAGCCAGCCTCCTCCAGATGGGAGACGTCAGACAGACGAGCGACCCGAGGGATGGCAATACTGCGATCAAAGCGGGAGCGCTCAAAAATAATTTCGGTCACAGAGGATGTGGGAATCCAGAACTGATGAGCGGCAGTCAGCCAGGGCATATCCAACAACTGAGACAAAAGGGTGACGGCACGCCCAAGATGACAGAAGAAAACTATAGTTTCATTCACATCGTAAAATTCTTCCGACACGTGCCAAAGCATACCATCGCGCACATATCCGTGCTTTGCAAGATAGGCATCCAGGCCCGCTTGATCCTGTTCATAGATGCGCAAAAATTCGCTATCCTTAAACACAGGGCTTTCCTTCCAATCGGCACTGCGCCACTGAGGGTCGGCTGTCCAAATTTTCGGATCGGAATGCCACCTTGTTTTGTCAAAGGGAGGGAGCATGGGTGCGTCGTATTCGCAGAGCCAGTCAAAAATTTCGGGGACAATGCCGGTCAATTCCAGAGTCCTTTTTGCCGTATCCTGGGCACGGCCAAAGATTGAAAGACAGATATGATCGGGCTTCATACGGACAAGGTGGGGAGCCAAAAGCTCGGCTTCCTTCCAACCCTGCTCGGTCAGAGTATCTTTCTCATAATTCGGCGCTCCGTGGCGCACGATCAAAAGACGCATAATCTGTCTTCCTTTCTGTTTTTAGGTACAAAACGGCGGAGAAACACCGTTCTTCCTGCGAAGAAATCGATGTTTCCCCCTCGAATTGATTGAGGTGAAATTACTTCGCCTCTTCGTTGTTCATTTTCAGAACCTGCTTACCGTCATAGTAGCCGCAAGCTTTGCAAACACGGTGAGAAAGAACGTATTCGCCGCAGTTGGGGCATTTAACCATGCCGGGCATATCGAGCTTCCAAACGCTGGAACGTCTCTTATGCTTTCTCTGTTTCGAGACCTTTTTCTTCGGTGCGATCATTGGTGGACACCTCCTGTTTCCGATATCAAATTAAAAACTCAGTTACTGCAGCCATAGTCCCCGTCGTTAAGATTCTTCCCGCAGGAAGGACATAAACCGAGGCAATCTTCTTTGCAAAGAATCTTGAAAGGAAGGGCAAGGAGCAGTGCATCGTATACCGTTTTATCCAGATTGATCTTTCCACCCTCCACCGTCACGGAATCATCTTCAGAGGATTCCAACGTAAGTACAGTGTTCAACTCAACTTCCAACGGAAGGAGTGCGGGTTCCAGACAACGGTCACACACGGCGGAGCACAGACCCGTAACCGTGGCGCGAAAAGTCATTACACCGACAACATTACGAAGCTTACCGCAGATGCGGGCTTCGGAAAAGACGGGATCGCTCCCGGAAAGATCCAGAACCTCGTCAAAGAGAAGGCTGTCTCCGTCCCGACGGCTGAAATCGTTAATATCCAAAAACTTCATCGTCGAAACCCCTTTCGAAATCGGCATAAATTGCCATACTTATATATTATACCACAAATTTTCAAAATGTCAAGTAGTAATTTTCGGAACTTTATTTGACCTCGTGGCCGCCGTCGCAGGCAGAAGAGATATAGAAGGATCCCTGAAGTCCGGTACGTTCCTTATAATTCTTGCCTACTTCCTCAATAAAGTGATCCACAGCATCATCGGCAACGATGCTGACGGTGCAACCGCCAAAACCGGCGCCTGTCATACGGGAACCGATACATCCCTTAATCTTGAGAGATTCTTCAACCATGACATCCAAGCAGAGACCTGTCACCTCGTACAGATCCCGCAGAGACACATGGGATGCAGTCATCAGATGTCCAAAGGCATGCAGATCCCCCTCTGTGAGAGCGTCAATGGATTTCAGCACACGATCGCATTCATAAATGACGTGCTCCGCACGGCGGCGTTCCACTTCATCCATGATCAGGTGCTTAGCATCCTCAAACTGATCCACGGTAATAGCGCGCAGACAATCGGCTTCGGGATAAGCGATCTGAAGTTGCTTCAATGCGGATTCACACTGAGCACGGCGTTCATTGTACTTGGAATCGGCAAGACCGCGTTTTTTGTTGGTGTTACCGATAATAATTTTATATCCGTTCAGAACGAGAGGAACATATTTGAATTCAAGGGTCTTGCAATCCAGGAAAATTGCCTGGTCCTCGCGGCCCATAGCGCTGGCGAACTGATCCATAATGCCGCAGTTGACGCCGCAGTAAATGATCTCCGCTTCCTGAGAAAGCTTGGCCATTTCGATCATATCCACAGCCTCGGTGATTCCCTTAGCTTCATTGGAGAAGGTGGCGAGGGTCAGAGCCATAACGACCTCGATGGCGGCGGAAGAAGAGAGGCCTGCACCGAGGGGAACGGTATCGTGGTAGAGAATATCGCAGGAGCAGATTTCATAGCCGTGGTTCTGGAGAACATAGGCCACCCCTGCCTGATAGTTGCCCCAACGCAGATCCTTATAGGCGCCGAGATTGTTGATATCCAACTCGACGCGATCGGGAAGGTCGGTGGCGGCAAGGCGGATTTTTCCGCTGTCGGTCTTACGGACCAGAATATGGGAAGCATGCTCAAGAGCTGCGGGGAAAACAAAGCCGCCGTTGTAGTCGGTATGCTCGCCGATCATATTGACACGTCCGGGAGACATAAACATACGCACATCGGAAGCATCGCCGCCGTAGAGCTCAAGGAATTTCGAAAGCAATTCGTTATTCACGGTATAGTACATCCTTTCTTAGACTGTATACGGATTTATTATACAACATTCTCGTAGGATTGTCAAGACGCAATTCCGAAAGATTCATGAATTTTAAGCACATTTTCCCAGGTAGGGTGATGGGTTTCCGCCAATTCCCGCAGGGCAGTGGAAAAATCGCTCAAGGCTTCCAGGGCAGGAGACCAATCCCCGTCCTCCGCCAACCGTTGAGCACGGGCGAGAGAACGCTGGATTTCGTGGATGCGGGAATCATTGAGAAAGAGAAGCAGTAGCTTTTTGTGTTGAAAAAAATGATCGGAGAGAGCCTTCAACCTCTCCCCTCCCACTTCGGTTTGTTCTTCACCGATCAAAATACAAATTTCTTCGGCGGAATCCGCAAGATCGGTCGAAATGTTATGCAAAAGAATTTGTCCCGAAATCACACCGATCAGCAAAATCACAGCAACGGCCAATGTGACAAACCCCCGTCCGTTCATGGTTGATCCTCCTTTGGGATGCAGGTATATTTTCCCGCAATTTCATAGAGCAAAAACACCGATTTCTCCTCACTAAATCCGCTTTTTTCCAAAATTTCGCGAAGATCAGATTCCTGTAACCCCCGACGGCGCAAATTCTCTCTGACAGGGACACCGTCGGAGATAAGAATCAAGGGAAGTGTCTTTTGGGTTGCTTCCTTCTTTGGAATGACGCTAACCTTTCCGTCGGTTTCCAAAACGCAATATTTAACATCCTCCACCGCCATAACCCCCTTCTGCCGCAATTCCTCCATCAACTCCCCCACCGTCATCTGTGAGCGGCACATTTCCCTCTGATCGATTTTGCCATCATCAATCAGCACCGCATACCGCCCGCTGAGAAGACGGTTGACAAAGGGAATTTTCAACGTCAGAAAGGAGAACAAAATCTCCAACAAAACCAATGTAACCATGGGAATCACACTGTATACCAAAGGCATCTCCAAATCCTGCATGCACAACGTGGCCAAATCGGAAATCAGAAGAGTGATCACAAATTCCGTGGGCTCCAGTTCTCCCAGTTGACGCTTGCCCATGCAACGGATAGCCGTCACGGTAAGGATGTAAAGAATTACGGTTCGAATCAATGCGACGGCCATAAAAAGCACCTTTCACGGATGAATTTTTCATAGTTTCCGCAAAAGGAACCGAAAATATGCAAAAAGCCCGCAGAGCATACACTCTGCGGACTTGAGACTGTAAATAATTACTTAGAAGCGACGGCGAGGGTTTCCTTGGCGATCATCAGCTCTTCGTTTGTGGGGATCACCAGAACCTTGACCTTGGAATTTTTGCCGGTGATGTCACGGGCAATGCCCTTGCAATCGTTGGCGACCTCGTCCAGTTCGATGCCCAGGGGCTCCAGCAGACCGCTGCAGATCTTGGAACGGGTACGGGGACCGTTTTCACCGATACCTGCGGTGAAGACGATGCAATCAACACCACCGAGGATGGCAATATAGCCGGCCATAATCTGCTTGCACTGATAAGCAAACATATCCAGAGCCAAAGCACTTCTTTCGTCCCCTTCGTCGGAACGGTTTTCCAGATCACGGAAGTCGCTGTATCCGCCGGAAACGGCATAAACACCGGACTTCTTATTCATGATGGCATTCAGTTCGGTACCGTTCATGTGGCGCATTTCACCGGTCTTTTCGTCCTTGACCAGTTCATTATCCAAAAGCAGGGGAACGATGGCGGGGTCAACGGAACCGCAACGGGTGCCCATAAGAGGTCCTGCAAGGGGAGTCAGCCCCATAGAGGTGTCCACACAACGGCCTTTGTCAATGGCGGTGATGGAGGAGCCATTGCCCAGGTGGAGGGTAACCATCTTCAGTTCTTCGGGCTTCTTACCGAGGAATTCGGCGGTCTTCTGAGAAACGTACTTATGAGAGGTACCGTGAGCACCGTAACGCTTGATGCTGTACTTTTCACACAGCTCGCGGGGCAGAGAGTAGGTCTTTGCAACGTCGGGCATGGTGGAATGGAATGCAGTATCGAACACGGCAACATGGGGAATGTTGGGCATAGCTTCACGGCAGGCACGAATACCGGCGGCATTGGGAATGGCATGAAGAGGAGCAAGGGTCTTGCAGGCTTCGATCTTTTCAATCACTTCATCACTGTCCACAAGGGTGGCTTCCATAAAGAAGCTTCCGCCGTGAACAATACGGTGACCTGCGGCACCGATTTCGGAAATATCGGAGATTACGCCGATTTCGGGATCCACCAAAGTTTCCAGAACCTTATTGGCGGCCACGGTATGGTTGGGGAAAGCGACCTGCTTTTCCACAGCCACATTCTTTGCGGGGGCTTTGTAGGTAAACACGCCGTCAATGCCGATGCGGTCACAATTGCCCTTAGCGATAACTTCTTCGTTTTCCATGTCGAAGAGTTGGTACTTCAGAGAAGAACTTCCTGCGTTGATGACTAAAATCTTCATAATTTTACGCCTTTCTCTATCTTGATTTTTTTTCAACTTTGTAGTATAATGGTCATACGGGATTTATTATAATCCTTTTTGCCCCGAAAAGCAAGAGATTTTACATTTTTTTACGTTTTATTTCGAAAAAGGAGGCCTTTGTTATGAAAATTGCGGGAATTGTTGCGGAATACAACCCCTTTCACAAAGGACATCAACACCAATGTGACCGTCTGCGGGAAATGGGCTACGAAGGGATCATCGCGGCAATGAGCGGAAATTTCGTGCAACGCGCCGACACTGCCCTGACAGACAAATACCGAAGGGCAGCGGGAGCGGTGGCTTCGGGGGTGGATTTAGTGATTGAGTTACCGCTTCCCTACGCCTTGGCCTCGGCAGAAGATTTTGCACGGGGTGGAATCACGGTGCTGACTGCCACGGGAGCAATAGATGCCGTCTGTTGCGGATGTGAAAGCGGCGAGGAGAAAAACCGTAAACAATATCAAGCCCTCTGCTACGCCGAAGAAGAAGGGCGCATCGGAGCAAAAATGAAGGAAGGACTTTCTTATCCCGCCGCATGCAAGGCCGCCGTAACAGAATTGGGAGAAGCCTGGAGCGAAGAACCGAATGACGTTCTGGCAATTGCCTACCGAAAGGCCCTGGACCGCATTGCGCCGCAGATTCCCCTGCTTGCCATTGAGCGAAAGGGCTCCTACCACGGACAGAACGAAGAAGGATTTGAAAGCGCGGAATCCATCCGCCGCAGATTGCGTCTGGGGGAAGCAATCCAAAGCGCCCTTCCGGAAGGCTCTTATGAACAGATCAAGGATGCCCCCTTAGCAGACATTATAAGACTGGAACGGGCAATTCTTGCCTATTACCGAACAACACCCACCGAAGAATGGAAAGGGTTTTACGGGATGCGCGAAGGAATGGCGGAACGCATCGAAAAATTCTGTGATGCAAAAACCCTTTCCGAGCTTTACGATCGGGTCAAAACAAAACGTTTTCCTCATTCCGCCGTGCGGCGCGCGATCCTTTGCGGCTATTTGAGGATTCCCGCCGATCTGCCGCCCATCACCTATCTGCGGGTGCTCGCCTTCAATGAACGGGGGCAAGAGATTCTGCGCCGCATGAAAAAGGAGGCTACGCTGCCGATCTGCTCCTCCCTTTCGCCGAAGCAAGCGGAGGATCCCCTGGTCAGGGCACAACTGCGCGGAGACGAATTTTTCGCCATGACACTGCCGGAACCGGGGGGAAGATACGAGGAAATGATCCGATCTTCAAGAAAAATCTTCGATTTCGGGAAATAAATTCGAAAAAAGTATATTATTTTCGTTTTCCCTCTTTACAAATCGTTTATTTTATAGTAAAATTATAGAGAATAAAAGTATGATTCGGGAGGAACCCCATGGAAACGAAATACAAACGCGCCCTGGTCAAGCTCAGCGGAGAAGCACTTTCGGGAAATCTCGGCCACGGAATTGATTTTGAAACAGCCACCGAAGTTTGCCGCAACATTGTCAAATGTCTGGAATGCGGTGCACAGATTGCCATTGTGTGCGGCGCCGGCAACTTCTGGAGAGGCCGTCAGGGCTCCGATATGGATCCCGTCAAAGCAGATCAGATGGGTATGCTTGCAACCAACATGAACGCCATTGCTCTGTCGGAGCTTTTCCGTTCCGTCGGTGCGGAGGCAAAGGTACTCTCTGCGGTGGCAATGCCCCAAGTATGCGAAACCTATACCAAAGATTTGGCAGACAAATACCTCAACGAGGGTAAGATTGTTATTTTCGGCGGCGGCACCGGTTGCCCCTTCTTCACCACCGACACGGCGGCCGCACTGCGCGCCATCGAAATCGGTGCGGATATCGCCCTGATGGCAAAGGCGGTGGACGGGGTTTATGACAAAGATCCCCATAAGTATGCCGACGCAAAGAAATTCGACGTGATCACCTATTCCGAGATCCTCGACAAGAAGCTGGGTGTCATCGATCTGACGGCCGCATCTCTCTGTATGGAAAAGAATATGCCCGTCCTGCTCTTCAGTCTGGGCAAGGGCGAGAGCATTGCCGAAGCCCTCTGCGGGAACAATGTGGGCACCGTTATCAACGTATAAATCAGCAAGCGAATGAAATAAATATCTATAAACGGAGGAATCTAACATGAAACCCCAATACCAAGAAACCAACACCAAAATGGAAAAAACCCGTCAGGCGTTGCAGAACGACTACGCCGCAATCCGAGCTTCCACGGCCAACGTGGCGGTCCTCGACAAGATCTCCGTCGATTATTGGGGCGTAAAAACTCCCATCAATCAGGTGGCTACCATCTCCGTCCAAGAGGGTAAGATCCTCGTCATTCAACCCTACGACTCTTCTCTTCTGAAGACCATCGAAAAGGCGATTCAGGTCTCTGATCTGGGCATCCATCCTCAGAACGACGGCCGTATGATCCGCTTGGCCTTCCCTCCCCTCACCGAAGATCGTCGTAAAGAGATCGTCAAAGACATCCGTAAGATGTGCGAGGCCTCCAAGGTTGCCATTCGCTCCATCCGCAGAGATGCCCTTGAAACCTTCAAGGCTCAGAAGAAGAAGAGCGAAATCACCGAGGACGATCTGAAGAACGCCGAAAAGGACATTCAGGACATGACCGATAAGTTCTGCAAAGAGCTGGACGCCATCAGCGCCGCAAAGGAAAAGGAAATCCTGACCGTCTGATTTTTTGAACAAAGTGCAAGCCGACCGTTGCCGCAAACCAACCTGCGGCAACGGTTCCGATTATGCAAGCAAAGGATAAAACAAAGCTTTTAAGGGAGAAACCGATTTGAACCGAACCAATTTGCCGACCCATATCGGCTTTATCATGGACGGAAATCGCCGTTGGGCGAAAGAAAAAGGAAAAACCGCACCCCAGGGCCACAAGGCAGGTGCGGATGCCATGGAACGGATCGTGGAGGAATGCTATGCCCGCGGAATCCGTCATATCACCTTTTATGCCTTTTCCACCGAAAACTGGACCCGTCCCCCTGCGGAGGTTTCCGCACTGATGACATTATTTTCCCATTATCTGGATAAACTTTATCAGCGGTGGCAATCCTCGGAAAAGGATGTATACCACCACACTCAGGTTCGCTTCATCGGAGATCTGACTCCCTTCAACAATGATTTTCGCCGCCGCGTGGAACGCATCGAACGGCTCTCGGACGAAAAAGAGATCCGGATGCACATGAACATTGCCCTCAATTACGGCGGACGGGCAGACATCGTGCAGGCAGTCAACCGAGCTCTCGCGGAAGGGGTTACACAGATCACAGAGCAGGACATTGCACAACGGCTCTATACCGCCGGGCAGCCCGATCCCGACCTGATCGTGCGCACGGGAGGAGAAATGCGGATTTCAAACTTCCTTCTGTGGCAAACATCCTATTCGGAATATTACTCAGATCCTTGCTATTGGCCCGATTTTGACGGAGAACGGCTGGATCTGGCATTGGACGCCTATGAGGCGCGTACTCGAAAATTCGGCGGAAACGCCTGAACCCATATATCGGACGAAAGAGGAATCCTATCATGTTGATCAGAACTATTTCCGGCCCAATCATCACCCTTTTGATGCTGATCGCCGTTGCCCTTTCGGGCATACCCTTCGTACTGAACTCCATCATGGCGCTCATTGCCGCCATGGGCATGTACGAAATGCTGAAAGCGGGCGGAATCGCCAAACACAAGGGGCTGACGGCGGGCGCCGTTCTTTTTGCGGCAGGCTTTGTCTTCTGCTCCTATTCGGTCATTCCCGACTATCGCAGTTGGCTGACGCTTGCCTCCTTTTTGCTGATTCTCGGCATGTTTACATATTATCTGAGAAGATATGAAAACATTGCCTTCAACGATCTGATGTTTGCGTTGATGATGACCCTGATTGTTTCCTATTTCTTCTCTGCCATCGTTTTGGTGCGGGAAGGAGTTCAGGGACTGTGGCATCTGATTCTGATTTTTGTTTTGGCCTGGGTCCCCGACACGGGTGCCTATCTGTGCGGCTCCGCCTTCGGAAAACATAAGCTGGCGCCCGTCATCTCTCCCAAGAAAACCGTGGAAGGAGCGCTGGGCGGACTGGTACTTTGCGTAGGAATCACCTATCTCTATGCCTGGCTGGTGGACCGTTTTTCGGATGCCTCGGCCAACTATTGGGTGGTCATTGTCTATGCCCTGCTGGGAACACTGATCTCCATTTTGGGAGACCTGACCGCATCCCTGATCAAGCGCCACTACAAGGTGAAGGATTACGGAACGCTGATTCCCGGACACGGCGGCATTATGGATCGCTTCGACTCGATCTGGTTTGTCGCTCCCTTCGTTTGGCTGATGATGAACCTTTTCCCCATTTTTAATTGAGAGACGGATGCAATAAAATATGAGACGAATTTTGATTCTCGGTTCCACCGGATCCATCGGTCGGCAGACCGTTTCGGTGCTTGAAAACTTAGGACTCTCCGCCGCAGGACTTTCGGCCAATCGGGACGTAGACCGTATTGAAGAACAAATCCGCACCCTTAAGCCTCCCTTTGCAGCTATGTCCGATCCGGATGCGGCAAAGGTACTGAAAGCACGGGTAGCGGATACCGACACCAAAATTTTCAGCGGCACGGAAGGGCTTTCGGAAATGATCCGCGAAGCGGATTTTGACATTGCGGTAAACGGCATTGTGGGCATGGCGGGCACCCGCCCCTTTTTGGAAGTCCTCCGCAAAGGAAAGCCTGTTGCGGTGGCAAACAAGGAATCCCTGGTCACGGCGGGCCCCATCATCAAGGAAGAAGCAAAAAAATACGGAGCAAAGATTCTCCCTGTTGACAGCGAGCATTCCGCAATTTTTCAATGTCTTCAGGCGGCACCTCCCGCCCGTCGACTGAAAAAAATCCTTCTCACCGCTTCGGGAGGCCCCTTCTTCGGGCAAACCAAGGATCAGGTGAAAAATGTTACCCCCGAAATGGCATTACGTCACCCCAGCTGGAAAATGGGGGCAAAAATCACGGTAGACTGCGCAACAATGATGAACAAAGGTCTGGAAATCATGGAAGCGGTGCGTCTCTTTGATCTGCCCGAAAAGGATATTGAAGTGTTGATTCATCGGGAAAGCATCATTCACTCTCTGATTGAATTTGATGACAATTCCGTGCTGGCGCAGTTGGGGCTTCCGGACATGCGCATTGCCATTCAATATGCCCTCACCTATCCCGACCGACTGCCCTCCCCCGTGGAATCACTTGACCTGACGCAGGTAGCTACCCTGACCTTTGCAAAGCCGGATTTGGAAGTCTTCCCCGCCACGGAGCTTTGTCGCCATGCCATTCGGGAGGATGGGATCTATCCTACGGTAGTCAATGCGGCAAACGAGGTAGCGGTATACGGATTTTTGAATAAGAAGCTATCCTTCCCCGCCATTGTAGACGTAGTGCGGCGTATAACGGAAGAGACGATCCAAATTTCGAATCCCGACATTGAAACCATTTTTGAAACCGACCGAGCCGTGCGGGAAAAAACCCAACGGCACATCGATTCCCTCTGACCTAAAAAAGGAGTAACTGTTTTGGACATTTTTTGGCAAGTATTTTACACGCTTCTGGTTTTGAGCGCTCTGATTTTCTTTCATGAATTCGGCCACTTTATCGCCGCAAAGGCCTGCGGAGTGCGAGTGACGGAATTTGCTTTGGGCATGGGGCCCGCCATCTTCAAAAAGCAGGGGAAGGAAACCCTGTATGCCCTGCGTCTCTTTCCTATCGGCGGCTATTGCGCCATGACGGGTGAGGACGAAGAGGTGGAGGGGGATCCCCGCGCCATGCGAAACAAGCCCGTATGGCAACGAATGATCATTGTGGTTGCGGGTGCGGCGATGAATCTGCTGATCGGCGTGATTCTGATCACTGTTATTGTTTGCGCAAAGCCCATTCCCTCCACCGTGGTTGCGGATTTTCCCGAGGGGGCAATCTCCAACACCACGGGATTGCAGGCAGAGGATCAGATCCTTTCGATCAACGGAACCGAAATTTCCGGATACGCGGATCTGTCCACGGTTTTTTCCGCCGCCTACAACACCGACACCTTTGCCATCACAGTTCTGCGCGACGGTCAAGAGGTGCTTCTGCCCAACGTAACCTTTCCCCATGCCGAAGTGGATAAGGAATTGTATATGCCCCAGGTAGACTTCCGTGTTTACCGTGCCGAAAAGACCTTCGGTGTGGTTGTGGAAAACATTTTTGAGGAAACGGGAGCCTATCTGACCATGATGTTCACTACACTGGGAGACATGGTCACGGGACGCATCTCTTTGAAGTATGTTTCGGGGCCCATCGGAATTTCCTCTGCCATCGCAGATGCGGCGGCCCTGGGCTGGGCATCTCTTTTCTCCATTGCGGCGCTGATTTCCATCAATCTTTGCGTCATGAATCTCCTTCCCCTGCCCGCACTGGACGGCGGTCGTTTTCTTTGTATGCTCATCGAGGCGATTATCCGTCGCCCGATTCCCGCAAAGGTGGAGGGGATCATCCATACGGTAGGTTTGATTGTACTGTTGGCACTGATGGCCATCATAGCATTCAAGGATATTTTCTTCCCTGTATAAATAAAAGGAAGGTAATTTGTCATGGCATCGACAAAACAAATCGTCACACGTGGGATTGCGGTAGGCGGCGGTGCGCCGATCTCCATTCAATCCATGTGCTCCATCCCATTTTCCCGTTTTGAAGAATTGCAGTCCCAGGCGCTTGCACTGCAGGAGGCGGGGTGCGACATTCTTCGGGTGTCCTTCCCCGATATGGAATCGGCGGAACCCTTCCGAAGGCTGAGAGACAGTCTATCCATCCCTTTGGTCGCAGACATTCATTACGATTGGCGTCTTGCCATGGAGGCCATGAAATCGGGGGCGGACAAAATTCGCATCAACCCGGGCAACACCGACAAAACACACCTGAAGATTGTCACAGACGAAGCAAAGGCCCGTAAGATACCCATTCGGGTGGGGGTCAATGCCGGATCCCTGGAAAAGGATCTGCTGGCGGAATACGGAAAACCCACCGCGGAAGCCTTGGCAAAAAGCGCTCAGAGGAACGTAGAATTGTTGGAACAGCTTGATTTTGATGATATTGCAGTATCCATGAAGGCATCCGATGTGCGCATGATGGTGGAGGCGTATCGCATTTTTGCAAAAGACTCTCCCTATCCCCTGCATCTTGGGGTAACGGAAGCCGGCACGGTGCGCTCGGGGACAGTGAAATCCTCGGTGGGAATCGGAGCATTGCTTCTGGACGGCATCGGAGACACGATTCGGGTTTCTTTGACTGCCGACCCCTTGGAAGAGATTGAAACCGCAAAAATTCTCTTGCGCTCTCTTGGCCTTTACGATCGGGGAATTGAAGTCATTTCCTGCCCCACCTGCGGACGAACGACAGTAAATTCCATCGAATTGGCAAACACAGTGGAGCGGGAATTCGAGGACATTCGTGCTCATGTAAAAATCGCCGTAATGGGGTGCGTTGTAAACGGTCCCGGTGAAGCGAAGCAGGCCGATGTTGGGGTAACGGGAGCAAACGGGGAATACGTTCTGTTCCGCGGTGAAAAAATCATTCGCCATATTTCCCCCGACAACATTCTTCCCCTCCTCCGTGCAGAAGTGGAAGACATTGCAAAAGGTAAAATGAATTAAAGATTGAGAGGCTGTTGCATCTGCGACGGCCTCTGTTTTTTATCAAACGGTGAGGCGCGTGCGTCCGAGGGCGGTCTGCCGCCCTCGGCTTGCGCGAAGCGCAAGAAAAAGGACATCTCCCGAGGGAGATGTCCTTTCGCACGCGGTGACACGCGCATTATTTACATTCTTTGTTTCTCTTTTCCGCCACTTTTTCCGGCATAACGTATTCATTTTCGCGGATACCGGGATATTTGGCATCCAGATATTCCTCACGGAAGGGGTTGACACCGCGGGACACGGTTACGGGCTTGTTGGGCAGCAACCAGGATTCCTTCTTATAGAACTGATTATGGAATTTATTCTCAATGCGTCCTGCCTTTTCCAGCACGTTCATGCAAGCACGGATACAGCCTCGCGCACCGCAGATAGCCATATAACCCGTATGATCCATAATGTACTTTTCGTAAGCAATAACCGCCTGTCCGGGTTTACGCCCCCAGGTAGCGGGGCCCATATTATAAGCCAAGATATAGGCTTCCTCTTCGGTCATCTGACTGTTGCGGACATCGAAGGCCATATTGGGGAATTCCTTCTTCAGGAAGGGAGAAATCTCATTATTCATGCCGTGATGGGTGAGAGTACAGCGTCCCATCTGCACATCCCCGTACCAAATCTTCTTTTCGCCAAAGTCCACCGTCAGGCGGGCATCGGGATCCTTAACGGAAGGAACGGCGTTCCCCGGGCATTCCCGCTGGCATGCGCCGCAATGCAGACAAATATCACCGGTATCAAGGATCGGATCGGGCTCCAATTCACAATCGGTAAAGATCAGGCCAAGGCGGACACGGGGGCCGAACTTCTTGGTCAAAAAGACCTTGGAAAAGCCAACTTCACCTACACCGCATCCTGCGGCAATCAGGCGAACACTGCAGACCACATCGGGAGGAACCTTCCCCTCGGCAACAGGCTCTTTGACCGTTCCGTTTCCTTCGGGAACTGCAGGATAATGGGCAACAGCCTCCCAACCGTGATCCTCAATGAAGCGGCAAAGCTCATAAGAAAGACGGGGACGGAAATAGGAATTGAGTTTATTGTAGGAATAGAAGGTGTAGTTGTGCCAATGAGTACCCTCTTCGATACCGCGATAGGTACCGCGCGGAATACGCATGGCAATGGCGATCACCGACTTTGCTTCGGGAAAATAGGTCAGGGGGGACATGAGCTTGGGCGCATTTTGGAAGCGCTCGATATTACCGATACCGATGCAATCGATGCCCAATTCTGCGGCTCTGTCCTTAATCATCTGAGATGTCAATTTCATTTATTTGGCACCTCTGTTTCCGTCAACACTGTAGGCTCCGCCCAGGACGTTGTTTTTCTCAGAAGATCTTTCTTCTGCGGAGACCTTTCCGCCGATAGCCCAGGCATCCCGCTTACGGAAGGGGGTCTCAAATTTATTTCCGAGCACACCCGCTTCTTCCAAAGAGCACAGGCAGGTACGATTGCAGAGAGCGGGAATACGGTCGGGCTTGGAAGCTTTTGCAAGACGATTGGCGCAGGCACCGTTCTTGCAATCACGGCAGAGATCATAGTTAATTTTCGCCACGGTCATTTTCTTGCCGCAAATGTCAATTTCCTCAGCATTTTCAATATCAACGGCCCCCAGAGGACAAGCGGCGGCGCACTTTCCGCACTTCAGGCAAACGGAAGCCTCCTGCAAAGGAGTGGGCTCAATTTCCGCATCGGTGATGATCATATGGAACCGCTGTCTGGAACCGTATTCGGGGGTCAAAAGCAGTCCGTTCATGCCGATTTCGCCGATTCCGCAGGCAACGGCGGCATAAGTAAAGTCGGGGAATACGTTAGGTGCGGGGCGACCTTCGGCAACCGAAACACCCATAGGGGGAACATCCGAAGGATTGGGGAACAGAGGAACGGCTTCCCAGCCTTCATTCTCCAGCACCCGAACAAGGTTATAGCAGGCGAGAGAAAGAAACTCGTCTTCCAGCCAATTGGAGCCGAAGAGGCGATAATCACCGAAATTGGTGCCTTCCTCCACACCGCGCAGAGCACCGCGACAGATACGCTTGCCCAGCATGATAACGGTCTTTCCTTCGGGGAAGATGGAGAAGGGATTGTGCTGCGCATCCACGGAAGCGAAGCGATCCTTGCCGGCAAAACCAATCAGATCGATTCCCTCTTTTTCCATTGCGCTGTTAATAAGATCTTTCAGCTGATTCATGACATAACTCCTTTTTCGGGGGATCCCCGCATTTTCTGTATGATAAGTTTATTGTAACACAGATGAAAGAGACCGTCAACAAAAAAAGACAATAAAATTTAGGATTTCGAAACAAAAATCAGTTGCATTTCCCGTAAAAGTATGGTATAATATTCTCAATAGGATACCGAAAGGAACGATTATCATGAAAATCACCGAAATACCCGTTCTGAAAAGCTGCATGATTTATCGGATCTCCTACAGCCGGCGCCCCACCACCGCCGTCCCCGGGCGTAATTTTGCCTCTCTCTCCTTCCGCACAAGTGGAACGACAAGGATTCGAGGAGAAGACTGTGATCTTACCTCGGGACCGAACTCTCTGACCTACGTTCCCGCAGGGTACCCCTACCGCACCGATTCTTCAGAGGAGGGGGAAATGATTGTGATGCACTTTTTCGCCGAAGAATCCTGCGGAGGTTTGCCCGCCACCGTCCCTGTGGAGTTTCCGAAAGCAACCTACAATCTGTTCGAAACGGCAGCCCGACGATACACTGCAAAGGGGTGTGACCTGGTGCTGATGTCCATGGCATATCAGATTCTGGCGGAGGCAAGCAGCATCTTTTGCCCCAAACAGCCGATTCCGCCCCGCATGAAACGATGCAAGCAATACATGGACGAAAACATCACCGACCCTCTGCTGCGGATTCGAGATCTTGCCGCCATGTGCGAAACAAGCGAGGTCTGGTTCCGACGGGAGTTTGAAAAATACTACGGGGCCACACCGCTGGAATATATCAAAAAGAAACGCATCGAAACCGCAAAGCTTCTGTTGCAAACGGGGCTTTATACGGTAACGGAGGTTGCCTTTCGGGCAGGATTTGAAAGCTCCAGTTATTTCTCAGCGGAGTTTCGCCGCATGGAGGGCATGTCTCCCAGTGAGTTCGAGGCAAAGCAGGGATAAAAAACGGCCCGTACAAGGTACGGACCGCAGACAATCGATATCTTATTCCTTGGGAATCTCGTTGGACTTTACCATTTTGTTTCATCTTTTTGCTAATGCGGTGGGACCCCACCGCAGGAAAGGAAACGCTATGAAAAAAAGAACAAAAGCAACCTTTTTCCTTGCGCTGACCATTTTCAGCCTTACCGGTCAGATTGCATGGGTAGTGGAAAACATGTATTTCAACGTGTTTATCTACAAAATGTTCGGCGCATCTGCCGCAGAGATCTCGCTGATGGTTTCCGCCTCCGCCATCGCCGCAACAGTGACGACGCTGCTGATTGGAGCGCTGTCGGACAAGATCGGGAAGCGAAAAATTTTCATCTGCGGAGGATATATCCTTTGGGGAATCTCCATTCTTGCTTTCTGCCTTGTTCGGATAGATGTAATTGAAGGACTCTTTCCCTCTGTGGTCTCTGCGGCATCCGTAGGGGTGACGCTGACCATTCTTCTGGACTGCATTATGACCTTTTTTGGATCTTCGGCCAACGATGCGGCCTTCAACGCATGGCTGACCGACTCCACCGACAGCACCAACCGAGGCAAGGCGGAGGGGATCAACGCCATGATGCCTCTGGTGGCCATATTGGCGGTATTCGGGGGATTCATGGGCTTTGATCTGGACAAATCCGAAAGCTGGACCACCATTTTTCTGATCATCGGCGGCGTAATGGTGCTGATCGGCATTCTCGGCTTCTTCCTCATTCAAGATCCCTGTGTCAAGGTAGAGGAAAACAAAAGCTATTTCAAAAACATTTTTTACGGATTCCGTCCCAAGGTCATCGGACAAAACAAAACCCTTTACCTGCATTTGTTGGGCTTTGCCCTCTTCGGAATCTCCATTCAGATCTTCATGCCCTATCTGATTCTGTACTATACCGAATCCCTGCACATGGAAAATTATGTGCTGATCATGGCACCCGCGGTGATTTTGGCCTCGGTGTTCACCGCACTGTGGGGAAGAGTTTACGATAAGATCGGATTCCGCAAATCGGTCTGCCCTTCTCTGGCCATGCTGGGAGCAGGATATGTGATTCTGATCTTCTTCCAATCGGTGATCCCCGTCTTTTTGGGATCCCTTTTGATGATGTGCGGTTATCTGTCGGGCATGGCGGTCTTCGGGGCGGTCATCAGAGATCACACCCCCGAGCATCGGGCAGGAATGTTCCAGGGGCTTCGCATCGTAGCACAAGTGCTGATCCCCGGACTGATCGGGCCAATAATCGGATCTGCGGTACTGAAAAATGCGGACAAAGTGCTCAACAATGACGGCACTGAGTCCTTTATCCCCAACGAAAATATTTTCCTTGCCGCCTTAGCCGCCGCTACGGTTCTGGCAATCTATCTGCTGATTCAATTCAGGGTTTTGAGAAGGAAGAAATAACATGAAAGACGAATTTGTAACCCTTTACACCAAAGAAGGAGAATCCTTATCGGGACAGCCCTGGAATATTTACCCCCGACCCCAGATGAAACGGGATTCCTTTTTCTGTTTGAATGGAGAATGGGATTTTTCCGTCAACGGCGGAGATTGGGAGAAAATCACCGTTCCCTTTCCTCCCGAATCGGCCCTGTCGGGCATCGGACGGAGACTTGGAAAATCCCCTGCGGTGAAATACAGAAAAACCTTCTCCCTCCCCGAGGGCTTCCTCAAGGGGCGGGTGCTTTTGCACTTCGGTGCGGCAGATCAACGGATTTTTATAGAACTCAACGGGCAGGGCTGTGCATGGCATGTGGGTGGCTACGATGCGTTCTGCTTTGATGTCACGGACTATTTGCAGGAAGAAAACGAACTGACCGTGGAATGCTCCAACCTGAAACCCGAGCACCTTCTCCCCTACGGAAAGCAGCGAGAGAAGCGGGGCGGCATGTGGTACACGCCGATTACGGGAATTTGGCAAACGGTATGGCTGGAAAGCGTTCCGGAGGCTTATATCCAATCACTGAAAATTGATATGGGAGCGGATTTTGCGGAAATCACAACCGAAGGTGTCACCGACGGATCTGTTACCGTTCAAACCCCCGAGGGCGAAATTCAAAGGAATTTAGCCGAAGGCAAGGTTCGAATTGAAATCCAAAATCCGCGGATGTGGTCGCCCGAAGATCCTTATTTGTACAACTTTACGGTGGAATCGGGGGAAGATAAAATCTCATCATATTTTGCTCTGCGGACCTTGGAAACCAAAACCGTAGATGGGATTCCCCGTCTTTGTCTGAACGGAAAGCCCTATTTCTTCCACGGTCTTTTGGACCAGGGATATTACAGCGATGGTATTTTTACCCCCGCATCCCCCGAAAACTACACGAGAGACATCGTGGAAATGAAGGCATTGGGCTTCAATATGCTGCGAAAACACATCAAGGTGGAGCCTGAGCATTTCTATTACGAATGCGATCGCTTGGGAATGATCGTCTTTCAGGACATGGTCAACAACGGAAAATATTCCTTCTTGCGGGATACGGCCCTTCCCACGGTGGGAATGAAGAAATTCCCCGACAAATGGTTGCATCGGAACAAGACTGCCCGCCTTCATTTCGAAAACGGAATGAGAGACACGGTACAACAGTTGTACAATCATCCATGCATCTGCTATTGGACCATCTTCAACGAAGGCTGGGGACAGTTTGACAGTGCCGCAATGTACGAAAAGTTGAAAGCATTGGATTCTTCCCGCTTCATTGATGCCACCTCGGGGTGGTTCAAAGGGAAAAAGAGCGATGTGGAAAGCCTGCACGTCTATTTAAAGCCCGTAAAAATCACCTCTTGTAACAAGCCCGTGGTGTTGTCCGAATTCGGAGGATATTCCTATCAGCCCGAAGGACACATCTACCACCCGGGAAAGCCTTACGGTTACCGCTTTTTCGAGGATCGGGAAAAATTCGAGGACGCCTTGGTGGCGTTGTATGAAACAGAAATCATTCCTGCGCTGCCGAAGGGGCTATGCGGTGCGGTGTATACCCAGGTCTCCGACGTGGAGGACGAAACCAACGGTCTTCTGTCCTATGACAGAAAGGTGCTGAAGGTCTCCCCCGAGCGGATGCTTGCTATTGCAGAAAAGCTGAAATTATAATGCAAAGAACGTGTTCTTTCTTTTTTCTGAGGAAAAAGAAAGTACACTTCTCCTATAGTTGACAAATTAAGACCGCCGACGGTGTCGGCGGTCTCTTATTATGGGAGTTTATTATTCTTGGAGTTCCTTCCGCAGAGCAGCTTCTTCTGCGGCATTGTTGCGATTTGCGATTTTTGTCACAACAAAGAGGATTGCAAACAGCAGTACCATGCTGACACCGAGAACAACCCAGACATTCTGAATGAATCCGGAAATCAGATAACCGACTAAGCAAACGGAGGCCACGGTCATAGCATAGGGCAACTGAGTGGAAACGTGGGTCACGTGATCACACTTGGCGCCCGTGGAGGACATAATGGTGGTGTCGGAAATGGGCGAGCAGTGGTCACCGCAGACCGCACCGGCAAGGCAGGCGGAAATGCAGATCACCATCAAGGTGGGCAGCGATCCGGCAGATTCGGTGATGTTGGCAAGATCCGCTTCGAAGACACCGGTGACGATGGGAATCAAGATACCGAAGGTACCCCAGGAAGTGCCGGTGGCAAAGGCAAGGAATACGGCAACGATGAAGAGGATTGCGGGCAGGAGGATCTGGAGGGCGGTGGCGCTCTTCACCAGCTCTGCAACGTAAACATCTGCACCGAGAAGACCGGTCATTCCCTTCAGCCCCCAAGCGAAGGTAAGGATCAGAATGGCGGGAACCATCTGCTTGAAGCCTTCGGGGATGGCGGCCATGCTTTCCTTAAAGGAAAGAACACGGCGGCAGAGGAAATAAACCACATTGATCAGAAGCGCACCGAGTGAACCGAGGGCCAAACCGTAAGAAGCATCGCAGCCTGCAAAGGCGTCGATAATTCCCGTTCCGCTGAAGAACCCGCCGGTGTAAAGCATACCGACAACGCAGAAGACGATCAGAATCACAACGGGAAGCACAAGGTCAATCACCTTGCCCTTGGCGTTGGACTTTTCTTCCTCTTCGCTTTCGCCGGAATCAATACCGGAGGTCAGATCACCATTGATCCGTGCACGAAGCTCATGCTTGCGCATGGGGCCGAAATCCTTGCCGGAGAAGGCCACAAAAAGAACCATGGCGAGAGTCAGAAGTGCGTAGAGATTGTAAGGAATGGTGCGGATAAACAGTTCCAGACCGTTGACCTCCACACCGCTGGAGCCCGTGACCGTACCGCTGACGGCGGCGGCCCAGGAAGAGATGGGAGCGATAATGCAGACAGGAGCGGCGGTGGCGTCGATCAGATAGGCCAGCTTGGCACGGGAGATCCGCTGTTTGTCGGTCAAGGGACGCATAACGCTACCCACGGTCAGGCAGTTAAAATAGTCATCCACAAAGATCAGAACACCCAGCCCGAAGGTGGAAGCCTGAGCCCCCTTGTTGGACTTAATCCGCTTGGATGCCCACTCACCGTAGGAACGGGAGCCGCCCGCACGGTTCATCATCACAACGATGATACCGAGAACCACAAGGAAGATCAAAATGCCCATATTATAATCATCCGCCAGATTGTTCAAAAGACCGTCCTTCAGAACGGCGTTGAACATGGTCTCAAAGCTGAAACCGTCGGCAGAGATGGCATAAAGAATACCGCCCGACAAAATACCGATGAACAAGGAAGAATACACTTCCTTGGTGATCAGGGCAAGGCCGATGGCGATAATGGGGGGCAGGAGCGCGAGAAAGGTGTTGTAAAAGCTGCTGGCGTATTCCGCAGCCTCTTCGGACGCCGCCGCAACGTCGGTTGCCTCTTCGGCGGAGAAGACCATGGACATGGCTCCCACCAAGGCAAGACAAAGCAGCAGAATACCGAAAATTCGGGTCATCTTTTTCATTGTTTTCCCTCCGAAAAATAATCTGAAAAAACAAAACGTGCCATGAAGATGCTTCATGACACGGGGAATTGCAAATCATGATAGCGCTCCACAGGGTTCTGTGACAGTACGACGCATCTTCTGCGCCGTCCCGATTGCGGCTGAAAGGCCCTCACCGCAACCTCGGCGACCGTCCTCAATTCCGCACCCGCCTCAGGCATATTCCGGAATCGGTGGCGACCGCACCTCTATCTTCGGCATGTTCCGTTTTTTACAGTATACCATTGATTCCCCCATCTTGTCAAGGTATATCAACCGATTATAACACTTTTTTCACATTTTGCGCCCTTGATTTTTGCAAAAAACCGTGCTATAATACAATCAGATACGAGGTGAGCATAAAATGAACAAAACAAACGCTATGCGCATGCTGGACAAGGCAAAAATTCAATATGAGCCAAAGGAATATATTCCCGACGAAAAGGATCTGAGCGGCGTACACATTGCTGAGCAGATCGGTCTGCCTGCGGGTCAGTGCTTCAAGACCATCGTTACCCGTGGAGACAAGACGGGCCCTGTGGTTTTCTGCATCCCCGCCGATCGGGAAATCGATCTGAAAAAGGCGGCCAAAATCACGGGAAACAAAAAGGTCGAGCCCTTGGCGGTGAAGGATCTGCCCGGCCTTACGGGATACGTGCGCGGCGCCTGCTCTCCCCTTGGGATGAAAAAGAAATTTCCCACCTACATTGACGAGGCCTGTCGGGATTACGAAAAAATCACCGTCAGCGCAGGGGTCAAGGGATGCCAGCTGCTGGTCAACGTGGACGAGATTGTGGACTGCGTGGGCGCGACGGTCTGCGCGCTGACGACAACGGAATAAACACGGGAGGAACCGAATGAAAGCCCTTTATCAGGCGTGGAACACTGCTTTTTCCCGATTTTTCTGTCCGAAAACAGAAGTGTTTTATGAATTCATCCCCGAAGGAGAACCCTCTGCTTGGTCTGATATACCCTCCGTCGCAGAGATAGAAAAGAACAACCCAAACCCCTGCGGATGGGGAACGGGAATGGAGGATTCAACCCTGAACGGAGGAAGTGCGTTAGATGCGGTACTCTGCGCATACGAACTAACCGAGGATTCGAATCTCAAACCCATTGCGGATATGCTCTTCCGAGGACTTCTCCGATGTGCCATGCCCCACGGCTTTATCGCTCGGAGCATTTCCCCCGAAGACGGGAAAACCCACTACATCGAAAGCTCAAGGGATCAGTACACGCATTGGGTTTTCGGTGCATTGCGGCTGTACAATTCTCCCCTGTGCGATGAGGAACAAAAAAAAGAAATCAAGCGGGTTCTGACCGAAATTGCAATGCGTTGCGAAAGAGACACGGACGCAAGCGGAGAGTGTCATCTGAGCCGGGAAGACGGATCCATAGGAAAGGTCGGAAAGCTTTGGGGAGGCGTTTCCGTTCATGAGTGGTTTCGCCTGCCTATGTTTTATTTGGCGGCCTATCATGTAACAAAAGATCCCCATTGGAAAGAGCTTTATCTGAAGTATCGAAACGAAGCTTTTTCAAATTCCCTTGCACCGATACCCGAGCATTACAAATGCTACGCAATCCTTCAAATGCAGTATTCTCTGCGGGCGGCATACGATTGTGAAGAAGATCCGATTTTCAAGGAAAAGCTTCTCGCCAGAATGTGTACCCTCGCAAAAATCGGAGAAAGAAAGGCCCTTGCCTCTGCAGAAAAATTCCGAAACGGAGCATATGAGGCCTCCCTTTATTATTCCTTCCAAAAATGGAATCGGGTTGAGCCGCTGTACCGAGAGGTTTTTAACGGCTATCGCTACGAAAACCCTGCCCAAAGCGAACGAAAGGAAAATGCCGCCTTTTATCCCGTTCGTTCGGTGGGAGAAGGCGCTTGCATCGCCGCCCTCTGCCCCCAACATAACGTTTCCGAGGATCTGATGGAAGCATTAAGATTCCTCGCAAACAAGATCGATTTTTCAATCTATCCTAACGTCTACGCTCCCCTGCTTCTCTCCTGCGGGTACGTAACATGTTTAAAGTGCAAAAAAATGGAATAACCACTTGACAAAAGAGAAAAATCGTGCTATAATATTGTATATATAATTTAAATCACGAAAACTGAACCGAAAAGCTGTGACGAAGACAGTAGTCCCACAGAGAAACGCGAAGCGAGCCGGGGAGGGTGTAAGCCCGGTGCGGAGTAACGTAGGATGAAGATCACTTCCGAGCTGCGTACCGAACGGGCGAAAGCCTCAGTAAGCGACGCCGTAGATCCCCCACGTGAACGGGGAGGCATATGATCGTATGCTCATCGGGTGGTTGAACGAAGGATTTCCTTCGTCCCGTTGCTGCGGGGCGGAGGATTTTTGTTTTTCGGCAGTTTCGAACAATACGGAGGAAAACGCTATGTACGAAAAAGTCTCGGGCGATCTGAATTTCGTCGAACGGGAAAAGAAGATCGGTGAATTCTGGGCTAAGAACGGGGTCTTTGAAGCCAGCATCGATCAGCGCAAGGACGGAGAATATTATACCTTCTACGACGGTCCCCCCACCGCCAACGGCAAGCCCCACATCGGACATGTTCTGACCCGTGTCATCAAAGACATGATCCCCCGTTACCGCGCCATGAAAGGAAACTTCACTGTCCGCAAGGCAGGATGGGATACCCATGGTCTTCCCGTGGAGCTGGAAGTGGAAAAGAAGCTGGGCTTGGACGGCAAAGAGCAGATCGAAGAATACGGTCTGGAGCCCTTCATCAAAGAATGCAAAGAAAGCGTCTGGCAGTACAAGGGCATGTGGGAGGATTTTTCCGACACGGTAGGCTATTGGGCCGATATGAAGGATCCCTATGTCACCTATGACAACAACTTCATCGAATCCGAATGGTGGGCGCTGAAGCAGGTCTGGGAAAAGGGCCTTTTGTACAAAGGCTTTAAGATTGTTCCCTATTGCCCCCGTTGCGGAACCCCCCTCTCCAGCCCTGAAGTTGCGCAGGGATACAAAACCGTGAAAGAGCGTTCCGCCGTGGTTCGCTTCAAGACCAAGGGCGAGGATGCATACTTCCTGGCATGGACCACCACCCCCTGGACCCTGCCCTCCAATGTGGCCCTCTGCGTCAACCCCGACGACACCTACTGCAAGGTGAAGGCCGCCGACGGTTACACCTATTACATGGCTCAGGCTCTTCTGGACACCGTTCTGGGCAAACTTGCCACCGAGGACACCCCTGCCTATGAGATCCTTGAAACCTATAAGGGGAAGGATTTGGAAGGGAAAGAATACGAACCTCTCTTCGCTTGTGCCGCCGCCGTTGCGGAAAAACAGCACAAAAAAGGATTTTTCATCACCTGTGACGGCTATGTTACCATGGCTGACGGTACGGGTATCGTTCACATTGCTCCCGCCTTCGGTGAAGACGACGCCAAGGTTGGCCGCAAATATGATTTGCCCTTCGTGCAGTTCGTGGACGGCTCCGGTCACATGACCGAAGAAACGCCCTACGCAGGCAAATTCGTCAAGGATGCCGATCCCGATGTTCTGATGGATCTGGACAAGGAAGGCAAACTCTTTGATGCACCCAAATTCGAGCACGAATATCCCTTCTGCTGGCGTTGCGATACTCCCCTGATCTACTACGCACGGGAATCCTGGTTCATCAAGATGACCGCCGTAAAGGATGATCTTCTGCGAAACAACGCCACCATCAACTGGATGCCCGAAAACATCGGCACAGGTCGCTTCGGCGATTGGCTGAAAAATGTTCAAGACTGGGGCATCAGCCGTAACCGTTATTGGGGCACACCCCTGAACGTATGGCAGTGTGAATGCGGTCATCAGCATGCCATCGGCTCCATCGAAGAACTGAAATCCATGTCCGATGACTGTCCCGAAAACGTAGAACTGCACCGCCCCTACATTGATGCGGTCACCATCAACTGCCCCCACTGCGGCAAGAAGATGCATCGCGTGCCCGAAGTTATCGACTGCTGGTTCGACTCAGGAGCTATGCCCTTTGCTCAGTGGCACTATCCCTTTGAAAACAAGGAAATTTTCGACAAGACCTTCCCCGCCGACTTTATCAGTGAAGGGGTTGACCAGACCCGCGGTTGGTTCTATTCTCTGCTGGCCATCTCTACCCTGCTCTTCAACAAGGCTCCCTATAAGAACGTCATTGTTTTGGGACACGTGCAGGACGCCAACGGGCAGAAGATGTCCAAGTCCAAGGGCAATGCCGTAGATCCCTTTGATGCGCTGGCAAAGCACGGTGCAGACGCCATCCGTTGGTATTTCTACTCCAACTCCGCACCCTGGCTTCCCAACCGTTATCATGACGGAGCTGTGACCGAAGGGGAACGCAAGTTTATGGGTACCCTTTGGAACACCTATGCCTTCTTCGTACTCTATGCCAACATTGACAATTTCGATGCCACCAAATATACTTTGGACTATGACAAGCTCAGCGTCATGGACAAGTGGATGCTCTCCAAGCTGAACACGTTGATCAAGAACGTGGACGACTGCATGGCTAACTACAAGATCACCGAAACGGCACGCATCATGCAGACCTTTGCCGATGAAATGAGCAACTGGTACGTCCGTCGCTCCCGTGACCGCTTCTGGGCCAAGGGCATGGAACAGGATAAGATCAACGCCTACATGACCCTTTACACCGTTCTTGTCACCTTCTGCAAGCTGGCCGCACCCATGATTCCCTTCATGACCGAAGAAATCTACCGCAATCTGGTCTGCAGCATCGACAAGGATGCCCCCATCAGTGTCCATCTCTGCGATTTCCCCGTGGCCGACGAAGCTCTCATTCAGCCCGATATGGAAGCGGAAATGGAAGAGGTTCTGCAGGTGGTCACCCTTGGCCGTAACTGCCGCAACGCCGCCAACATCAAGAACCGTCAGCCCATTGCAGCCATGTATGTAAAGGCCGACCGTGATCTGGGCGAGGAATACAAGGCCATTGTTGCCGACGAGCTGAACATCCGTGAGGTTCGTATGGCAGAAAGTGTCAAACAGTTCCTCTCCTATTCCTTCAAGCCTCAGCTGAAGACCGTTGGCCCCAAATACGGCAAATTCCTGGGCGGAATCCGCACCGCTTTGGCGGAAATCAACGGTTCTGCCGCCATGGATGAGCTGGAAGCCAACGGAGCTTTGAAGTTAGACATCAACGGCAATGAAATCCTGCTGACCCGTGAAGATCTGCTCATCGAATCCGCTCAGACCGAAGGATACGAATCCTGCACCGACAACGGCGTGACCGTGGTTCTGGATACCACCCTCACTCCTGAGCTGATCGAAGAGGGCTTTGTCCGTGAAATCATCAGCAAGATCCAGACCATGCGCAAGGAATCGGGCTTTGAGGTGATCGACCACATCACCGTATACACCTACGGAAATGATAAGATCGCCGATCTCTTCCGCAACAACGCAGAGACCATCATGGCCGAAGTTCTGGCCGAGGCAGTAGAATACACCGAACCCACCGAAGCGGAACACGCAAAAGCATGGAACATCAACGGCGAAAAGGTGACCTTGGGCGTCAAGGTTATCGGTTAAATAAAACACTTCTCCCCCGATCACCTTCTGACCGGGGGAGTTTTGCAAAGGAGAGGACGATATGCCTCGTTCGACCAACCAAAAACTGAAATTGCCCTGTCTTATCCGCATTTTGCAAGAAAAAACCGACGAGGATCACGGATTAAACACGGAAGAACTGATTCGGGAGCTGAACCGCTACGGCATCTCTGCGGAGCGTAAGAGCATCTACGATGACATTGCCCTGCTGCAGGACAGCTTTGGCATGGTGATTGAACATGACAAGGCAAAGGGATACCGTTTGGTGCAACGGGAATTCGATCTGCCCGAACTGAAAATGCTGGTGGATGCGGTGCAGTCCAGCCGCTTTGTGTCGGTAACCAAAAGCGACGAACTGATCCGAAAACTGAAGGGGCTGACCAGTGAACATCGGGCGCGCGAGCTACAACGCCAGGTGACGGTAAAAAATCGCATTAAATCCATGAACAACACCACCATTTACACCATTGATACCATCCACAACGCCATTCTGCACAATCGGCAGATCTCCTTCCAATATTGGGGATGGACCCCTGCAAAGGAGCAGGCCGCCCGCCACAACGGAAAGAAGTATAAGGTCTCCCCCTGGATGCTTTTGTGGGACGATGAATACTATTACTTGGTGGCCTACAACCGAGAAAACGGCCAGCTGCGCCATTACCGCGTGGATCGCATGCGGGGTGTTTCGGAAACGGAAGAGGTGCGGGAAGGGCGGGAAGAATTCACCGGAGTGAATATTTCCGAGTACTCCAGCGGCGTGTTCGGCATGTTCGGCGGGAACATCACCCATGTCACCTTCCGATGTGCCAATCGACTGGCAGATGTGGTCATCGACCGATTTGGAAAAGAGGTCATGATGCTCCCCGATAAAAACGGAACCTTCACCTTCCATGCGGACATCAACGTGTCTCCCCAGTTTTTCGGGTGGGTCGCCTCCTTCGGAGAAGAAATCCGCATCGAACGCCCCAAAGAGGTCATTGATCAATTCAAGGAGCATCTTACAAAAGCCTTGGAACAATATTGAGAAAAAAAGAACAGTACTCGTCCCCTTATCTTTATCAACAAACCGAAACGCCGCAGAATAATCTGCGGCGTTTGTCGTATGGGAAGGAATAAGATTACAGGAGAGATTCGTAGAGAGCCTTGATTTCTTCCACGGAAGTGGCTCTGGGGTTACCGGGACGGCAGGCATCGTCAAAGGCGGACTGAGCAAGGAAGTCCAGATCTTCGCGCTTGACAATATCCTTCAGGTCGGCGGGGATACCAACATCGGAGGAAAGCTTGCGGACTGCATCCACAGCAGCCTTGCGAGCTTCTTCGATGGTCATGGCGTCGGTACCTGCAACGCCCATAGCGCGGGCGATATCACGGTACTTTTCACCGGTGGCTTCAGCGTTGTATTCCATAACGGTGGGAAGAATGATAGCATTTGCTACGCCGTGGGGAGTATCATAAAGAGCGCCCAAAGGATGAGCCATGGAGTGAACGATACCCAGACCAACATTAGAGAAGCCCATGCCCGCAACATACTGACCGAGCGCCATATCGGCACGGCCTTCGGCGGTGTTGGCAACAGCGCCGCGCAGAGAGCGGGCGATGATTTCGATGGCCTTAATGTGGAACATATCGGACAGTTCCCAAGCACCTCCGGTGATGTAACCTTCGATGGCGTGGGTCAGAGCGTCCATACCGGTAGCGGCGGTGAGGCCCTTGGGCATGGAAGCCATCATGTCGGGATCGACAACGGCAACCACGGGAATATCGTGGGGGTCAACGCAAACCATCTTACGGTTCTTTTCCGCATCGGTGATGACGTAGTTAATGGTAACTTCGGCTGCGGTGCCTGCGGTGGTGGGAACAGCGATGATGGGAACGCACTTGTTCTTGGTGTCGGCAACGCCTTCCAGAGAACGAACGTCGGCGAATTCGGGGTTATTGATGATAATACCGATAGCCTTTGCGGTGTCCATGGAAGAACCGCCGCCGATGGCTACGATATAATCGGTGCCGGCAGCCTTATAAGCAGCAACACCGTTCTGCACGTTTTCAATGGTAGGATTGGGTTTGATGTCGGAGAAGATCTCATAAGCAAGACCGTTCTTATCCAGAACATCGAGGACCTTCTGGGTAACTCCGAACTTGATCAGATCGGGGTCGGAGCAAACCAGAGCTTTTTTGAAGCCGCGGCCGATAGCTTCGGTAGCGACGGCTTCAATGGCGCCTGCGCCGTGATAGGAAATTTCATTGAGGATGAAACGATTCATAACATTCTCTCCTTTTTTATTGGGGAATTCCCCATGTTTTCTAAGTATCATTATAGCACACTTTTCTTAAAAAAGAAAGGAACTATTTTTGAACAATTACAGTGAATTCAAATAATCCGCGGCGGCGGTGGCGGCAACGGTGCCGTCACAGGCGGCAGTGGTCACCTGACGAATGGCCTTGCGGCGGCAATCCCCTGCCACAAAAACTCCGGGAGTGGAGGTCTTGCAGGATTCGTCCGCATCGAAATAGCCCCGCTCATCCAGAGAGGCCAGAGAGGCAAATGCCTCGTTTTCGGGCACCAAACCAACGGCAAGAAAGACGCCGTCGGCGGCGATTTCGGATTCCTGCCCCGCTTCGTCCCGCAAACGAAGCCCTGTCAGACGGCCATCCTGCTGAAGGTATCCGACAACCAACGTAGAGAAACGAACCTTGACGTTTTCCTTGGCAAAAAGCGCATCAGCCAAGGTCTTTTCTCCCGTAAAGACAGGGAGATTCTGTACCACGGTAACACTGCGGCAGACCTCACTGAGCAAAAGGGCCTCCTGCAAGGCGGAATTGCCGCCTCCGACCATGACCACATCCTGTCCCGCATAAAAGGCGCCATCGCAGACCGCACAGAAGGAAATACCGTTTCCAATCAGATCGGTCTCCCCTTCCAGCCCCAGCATACGGTGCTTCACGCCGGTGGCAAGAATCAGAGCTCTTCCCTCAAAGACGTTTCCCTCTTCGGTGTATACCTTTTTGACAGGACCATCAATCTCCGCACTGACAACCGTTTCCAATTCCACATCCGCGCCGAGGGCCATGGCCTGCTCGGTGAGCTTATCGGCAAATTCCGCACCGCTGATGCTTTGGGTTCCCGGAATGTTCTCCACCTTGGGAGAAAAGGCAATCTGCCCTCCGAATCCGCTTTTTTCAATTACGAGAGTGCTCTTTCCGCCCCGCAAAGCGTAGACGGCGGCGGTGAGCCCCGCAGGGCCCCCGCCGACGATGATAATATCATGCATAATATCGTCTCCGTCTCGTCAGAATTACAGAGAAGCGATAAACTTCTTGATTTCCTGCACGGAGTAATAGGTGGCAAAGTGGGTGCCGTCATCCACAACCAGGGTGGGAGCGCCCTTGATTCCATACTTCTGGCAAAGATCCAGATGTTCGTCTGCAATCAGTTTCTCATAAGCCACACCTGCTTTTGCCAGCATGGTTTCAGCCACACGGCAATTGGGGCAGGTCACACGGCTGAAGAGCAGAACCTTTGCTTCTGCGGTCTGAGGAGCGACCTGACAAGCATCTTCACAGCTGCAGGGAGTCTCTTTCACAGAGGTTTTCAGCACGGAGGTTGCCACATCGTATACCTTACGGTCCTTGTATTCCTGGCTCTTACCGTCATTCCAGTGCTTGACGGGACGGTAGTAACCGGTGATACGGCTGTAAACCTCGGTCTCATGTCCGCATTCGGGGCAGGAGAAGTGCTCGCCGGTGATATAACCGTGGGTGGGGCATACGGAATAGGTGGGGCTGATGGAATAGTAGGGCAGCTTGAAGTTCTCGGCGATCTTGCGAACGAGAGAAGCGGCAGCCTTCCAGTCGGGCAGCTTTTCACCCAGATAAGCGTGGAACACGGTACCGGAGGTGTAGAGGGTGTGAAGCTCATCCTGCATGCTCAAAGCGGTGAACACGTCTGCGGTGTAGCCCACAGGCAGGTGGGAAGAGTTGGTGTAATAAGGAGTACCGTTTTCATTGGCGGTGATGATGTTGGGATAGTGCTTCTTATCGTGCTTGGCAAAGCGATAGGTAGTGGATTCGGCGGGAGTAGCTTCCAGGTTGTACAGGTCGCCGTACTTTTCCTGATAGTCGGACAGACGTTCCCGCATATGATTCAGCACGTCCTTAGCAAACTGCTGGGTAATGTCATGGGTGAGGTCTGCACGGAGCCAGTTTGCGTTCAAACCGACTTCGTTCATACCGATCAGACCGATGGTGGAGAAGTGGTTGGCGAAGGTTCCCAGATAACGCTTGGTATAGGGATACAGTCCGTTCTCCATCAGCTTGGTGATAACCTCACGCTTGGTCTTCAGACTGCGGGCGGCAACATCCATCAACCGATCGAGACGAGCGTAGAAGTCTGCTTCGTTGTCCGCAAGGTAAGCAATGCGGGGCAGATTGATGGTAACAACGCCGATGGAGCCGGTGGATTCACCGCTGCCGAAGAAGCCGCCGGACTTCTTGCGCAGTTCACGCAGGTCAAGACGGAGACGGCAACACATGGAGCGAACGTCGCTGGGTTCCATGTCGGAGTTGATATAGTTGGAGAAATAGGGAGTCCCGTATTTTGCGGTCATTTCGAAGAGGAGTTTGTTGTTTTCGGTTTCGCTCCAGTCGAAGTCGCGGGTGATGGAATAGGTGGGGATGGGATACTGGAATCCGCGGCCGTTGGCATCGCCTTCGATCATGATTTCGATGAAGGCCTTGTTGACCATATCCATCTCCTTCTTGCAGTCGCCGTAGGTGAAGTCCATTTCCTTACCGCCGACGATGGCAGGCTGATCCTTCAGGTCGGGGGGGCAGACCCAGTCCAAAGTAATGTTGGAGAAGGGTGCCTGAGTACCCCAGCGGCTGGGGGTGTTCACACCGTAAATGAAGGACTGGATGCACTGCTTGACTTCACGCTGAGACAGATTATCGATCTTGACAAAGGGAGCAAGATAGGTGTCAAAAGAAGAGAAAGCCTGAGCGCCGGCCCATTCGTTCTGCATGATACCCAGGAAGTTTACCATCTGATTGCAGAGGGTGGAAAGGTGGCTTGCGGGAGCAGAGGTGATCTTACCGGGAACACCGCCGAGACCTTCCTGAATCAGCTGCTTGAGGGACCAACCGGCACAGTAACCGGTGAGCATGGAAAGGTCATGAAGATGAATATCGCCGTTACGGTGTGCATTGGAGATCTCGTCATCATAGATCTCGGAAAGCCAATAGTTCGCGGTGATGGCACCGGAGTTGCTGAGGATCAGACCACCGACAGAGTAGGTAACGGTGGAGTTCTCCTTCACGCGCCAGTCGGAGCCGCCCAGATAGCCGTTGACCGTTTCTTTATAGTCCAGAGCGGTAGCGCCGATAGCGCGGAGCTTTTCCCGCTGACGGCGATAGAGAATGTAGGCCTTGGCGACATCGGAATAGCCCGCCTGAATCAGAACCGATTCCACGCTGTCCTGAATATCTTCTACGGCGATCACATCGTCTTTGATCTTCGGCTCGAAATCGGCCGTAACCTTCAGACCCAAAAAGTCGATGGTGGAAGGATGATAGTTTTTGCCGGTGGCGTCAAAGGCCTTCTGGATCGCATCACAGATCTTGCGAACGTCAAAGCTGACAACAGAGCCGCCTCTTTTTACTACATGGTACATAGTGTTTCTCCTTTTTTATATATCGATTGTTTTTTATTTACATTTCAGATGCCCCGCACCTCGGTATTGGGGACAGATTTGCGGGCAATGTCCGCCATGCGGTACATAGTCTCTTTGTCCCATGCCGTCAGCCCGTCGGACAGAAGAGATCCGGAATCGACGAAGGACTGCAATGCGTACTTTTGCGCTCCTGCGATCCATTGGGCCAACTTGGCAATATCATCCTCGGTGTGAAGCTCACGCACGACGGTGGTACGGAACTCGTATTCGGTCTTCCCTTCCATTGTAAAGGAAATACTTTCATTGATACGGGAAAGATCGACGGAGGGAAGGCCGGTGGTTTCGGCATATTTTTCGGGGCAGTTTTTCACATCCATGGCGATGTAGTCCACAAGTCCGCGGGAAACCAATTCCTTCAGACGGTTCGGGAGCGTGCCGTTGGTGTCAAGCTTGACCGACATCCCCAAATCCTTCACCTTGGAAAGGAATTCTCCCAACTCAGGCTGAAGCAGGGGCTCCCCACCCGTAACACAGACGCCGTCCAAAAGGCCTTTGCGGGAGGCAAGGAAGGTCAACACCTCATCCTCGGAATAAAGGCTCTCGGGGGAAAGGACCAGCCCGCCGTTATGGCAGAAGGGACAGCGCAGATTGCACCCACCGGTAAACAGGGTTGCGGCCATACGGCCCGGATAGTCCAACAGGGTCAGTTTTTGAAATCCGCAAAAGTCCACAGGCTCACTCCTCTCTTTCGGCGGTACGCATACAGTATAGCACATTTCGCTTCGGATGTCAAGGGGGTATTCTCAATATATTGTGTCTTTCTTTTGAACTCAACACTATATATGGTGTTTGTGTCCGTATTTTTATACAATGGTAATTTTTCGTTGATATTATGGGATTTTTTGCGAAAAGAAGGAAAAAATAACAAAAGTTATTTCTCAAAACGGACACTACAGGTAGGGAAAAAGCGCATATTTTCCAAACGAGAAACGAACTTTTTATCGCAATCCTTGACAAATCCCTTCGGGTGTGGTAAGATATAGTCACAGTAAAACCGAAGGGGAAACTCACCCAAGGAGGATATATAATATGAAAGAAAGAAAAGAAATCGCAAAAGAGCTTACCTGGGACCTGACCCAGATCTTCGAAAGCGACGCCGCATGGGAAGAAGCCTACAACGACGCCGTTGCCGCCGTGCAGACCATTCCTGCCATCAAGGGGACGCTGAGCCAATCCGCCGCCGCCCTGAAGCAGGGGCTGGACACCCTGTACGGTGCCATGCAGAAGCTGGAACGGGTTTATTCCTACACCTTCCTGCGCAAGAGCCTGGACAACGGAGACGCCACCTCCCAGCAAATGAGCGGAAAAGCCATGATTCTGTACACCCAGATGTCGGCCGCCGCTTCCTTCCTGGAGCCCGAAATTCTTGCCATGGACGGAGAACTGCTTGCGGGATACCTGCAGGACCCCATTCTGGCAGGCTATAAGCATATTGTGGAAGACATTGCCCGCGCCCGTCCCCACACACTGGACGAGGAAAAGGAAAAGATGCTGGCTCTGTTGGGCGAGGTCTCCTCTTCCGCCGACGAGCCCTTTGACATGTTTGAAAGCGTAGACATGTCCTTCCCCACCATTCAAAACGAAAAGGGCGAAGAGGTTCAGCTTTCCCACGGCTCCTTCGGTGCCTTCCGTGAAAGCAACGATCGCAGAGTTCGCAAGGAAGCCTTTGAGAAATACTTCGGAGAATTCAAGAAATACAACAACACCATTGCTGCCATTTACGGCAACTCCGTGAAGTTTGACAACTATTACACGAAGGTCCGCAATCACGAAAGCGCATGCCACCGCGCCCTCTTCTCCTCTAATGTACCCGTTTCTGTGTACGATAATCTGGTCAATTCTCTCCACAACGCACTTCCTGTCATGAAACGGTATCTGGAACTGCGCAAAAAGGTGCTGAAGCTGGACGAGCTTCATATGTATGATCTGTATTGCCCCATCGTTCCCGAATGCAATGCGGAGGTAACCTACGAGGAAGCCAAGGAGATGGTCAAGAAGGCCTGCGCACCTCTGGGACAGAAATATCTGGATCTTCTGGATCGCGCCTACAACGAGCGTTGGATTGACGTCTACGAAACCAAGGGCAAAACCACAGGTGCATATTCCAGCGGTGTTTACGGCGTTCACCCCTATGTGTTGCTGAACTTCACCGACACCTTTGACGATGCCTTTACCCTTGCCCATGAATTGGGACATGCAATGCACTCCTACTTCTCCTCCGAAAAGCAGGACTACGCAAACCACGACTACAGAATTTTTGTGGCAGAGGTTGCATCCACAGTCAACGAAGTTCTGATGACCCGCTACTTCCTTGCAACCGAAACCGATCCCACGAAGAAGGCCTATATCCTCAACCACTTCCTGGAAGGATTCCGCACCACCGTCTTCCGTCAGACCCTCTTTGCGGAATTCGAGCGCAAGGCCCACGATCTGAACCAGCAGGGCGTTCCCCTCACGGCCGACACCCTGAACAAGATCTACCGCGAGCTCAATGAGCTGTACTACAACGGCGCAGTGGTAGACGAGCTGCAGGATATCGAATGGTCCCGTATTCCCCACTTCTACCGTGCCTTCTACGTCTATCAGTATGCCACCGCCTTCTGTGCATCGGTCTCCATTGTCCGCAACATTCTGGAGACGGGAGACGCCTCCGCTTATCTGGAATTCCTCTCCACCGGCGGTAGCGACTATCCCATCAACGAGCTGAAGATCGCAGGCATCGACATGACTGATCCTTCTGTGGTCAACAACGCCATGAAGGAAATGGACAAGGCCCTCACCGATCTGGAAGCCCTGCTTCTGAAATAAGAAATCACCTACCGCGATGAACGTACTTCATCGCGGTACTTTTTTCCATTCCTAAAAAAATCGTCAGCTCTGTAAAAACTTTCGCAAACTTTTTCTATGATTCTTGACTTTTTTCTTTGGGGATGCTATACTGATTCTGTATATATAACTTCTCTGCATATGTTAAACCTGATGTTCGGAGGCTTTACATGAAACAAAACCGACGCAATTCCCTCACCGCCTGTGCATGGTCAACGGGAAGCCTGTTCCTGTACGCAGGAATTCTGTTTTTGATGTACTGGTTGAGCCAATGCCGCCTGTACCAATTAAGCGGAATTTTCCTGCTGATGCTTGCCACGGTGAATCTCATCCTGCTGCTCTTCTGCTTTGAGCCGAAAAGGATCGTGCCCGCAGCAGAGACCACAGAAACACCGCCTCCCCCGGAGGAAATGCCTTCACCGGAAGAAGTCGAAACGCAGCCCTCCGAGAAAACGAAAAAATCTCTGTTGCGCAAAAAAGCAAAGAAAAAGAAATCGGCCAAGAATCCTGACGACATGTACAATACCCTCTGCCGCATTTACCGTCCCGTTCAGATGTTTTTGTTGGCGGATGTGTTGCTGATCTGTCTGGTTCTGTTCGGATATTTTCTGGCCAGTCCCCCGATCCTTGAGACGGTGGCATATTGGCATCTCGCCCTGATCGCCGCCATGTTTGTGGGCGCGATTGTGTTGGGGAAAATGTGCAACCACGCCGAAACCGAGGACACCTTCAGCGCCATGCTTCTGCGCAACGCAAGCTCCTTCTTTGCGCTGACCAAGCTGATTCTGGTCTTCCTTGCCCTTTCCCTGACCCTGGAGCTTCTGAACCTGGGCAACATTCAGATCTACCTGAGATACGGACTCGCCATCCTCTTCTATTATGTGGGAGCCATGGTGATCTTCTCCCTGACCATACGCATGATCCGCAAGGAGTTGGGCACTGCCCCCGGCATTGTGATTCTTCTCCCCTTCCTGCAGGCCGACATCAAAGAGCTTTCGGTGCTGTCCTTTTTGGAGAAAAACACGGGGATCACCCTGCGCAGTCTCTGGAGCATGAAGTACATCCGAAAAATCCTACCCTATGCCGTGCTGGGCGGCGTGGTACTGTTCTGGATGGCCACGGGTCTGATCTACGTCCAATCCCACCAGCAGGGTGCGGTATACCGTTTGGGAACACTGCAGGAAGAGCCCCTCGCTCCCGGATTGCACCTAACCCTTCCCTACCCCTTTGACAAAACCGAAATCTACGACACCGAAACCATCAACAAGGTGACCATCGGATACAAGGCCACAGAAAACAGCGACAACGTCTGGACCGAGGCCCACGGCGACAGTGAGTATAAGCTGCTGCTAGGAAGCGGTAATGAGCTTGTCTCCATCAACCTGCGGGTGGAATATCGCATCAAGGATCTCTACAAATATTTAAAGAGCACCGCATCCCCCGAACAGCTGCTGCAGGCGAAGGCCTATGAGTTGGTCACCGACCGCACCATAAGCGCCGACCTGGAAACCATCCTTGCAACCAATCGGGAAACCTTCGCAGTCTCCCTGAAGGAAGAGCTGGTCACATCCATGGATTCCTTCGATTCGGGACTGGAAGTCATCAATGTCATTTTGGAAAGCATCCATCCCCCCGTGGACGTAGCGGAGGTATATCAAGCCTTTATCGGTGCAGAGATCAACGCAGAGGAAATGATCCTTGTGGCAGAAGCCGCCGCCGCAGTTAAGATTGCCGAAGGCGAAACCACCTACTACGAAACCATCAACGAGGCGAACATCGACTACTGTGCCCGCATTGCTTTGGCCAAGAAAGAAATCTCCGAATTCATCGCCGCCGTGGAAGCCTCCGAAACCTACCCCTCGGAATATGCCTACTATCGCTATTTGAAAGCCATCGGTTCCGCATATCAGAACTCGAAACTGATCATTCTCGGGGACGGCGTGGACGGATCCCGCCTGTATTACGGAAACTTCATCACGGAATAAACGAGAGAAAAACAAAGAGGATTGCCGATTATGAATAAAGAACCCAATCAAATCACAAACGAACCTCAGGCCCCCGAAAAGAAGCCCTCTTATACCTGGCTGAAGGGAATTATCGCACTTGTTCTGCTGCTGGTCGTGGGATACTTCGGATTCACCTGCGAAGTACGGGAAGGAACCAGCGCCGTCATTCTGCGCTTTGGTGCGCCCCGTGCGGAAATCACGGAGGCAGGGCTCTATTTCAAACTGCCCTGGCCCTTCGAGACGGTAACCACCTATGACAGCCGTCTGCAATATCTGGAATCCAATTCCTTGGAAACCACCACCAAGGACAACCGCAACATCATCCTCCAATCCTATGCTCTGTGGTCGGTAAAGGATCCCCTTCTGTTCCACAACAGCATCGGATCCAGGGAAAAGGTGGAATCCTACATCAACGATCAGATCTTCAACGCCACAAACAGCGTTCTCGGCTCTTACAATCTGTCGGCGCTGGTGTCGCTGGTATCGGAAGAGATCCGCTACGATGAAATTCAGAATAAGATCTACACCATGGTCAAGGATAACTGCGAAAAGAGCTACGGAATTACCGTAGACAACATCAGCATCCTGCGCATTTCCCTGCCCGACAACAACCTGGAAAGCGTCTTTGCACAAATGCGTGCCGACCGTCAGAAGGATATTGACAGCATCATCGCCCAGGCGCAGAGAGATGCAGACATCATAACCTCCGACACCGACGCTTATTATGCGGAAATCATCTCCAAAGCGGAAATCGAAGCCGCTGAAATCTACGCCCGGACCGAGGCGGAGGTGGCCAAGATCTATGCGGAAGCCCAATCCGCAAATCTGGAGCTCTACCAGTTTCTCAAGGAGCTGGACACCATCGTATCCTCCGTATCCAACAATACCGTTCTGGTGGTCACCTCCGACACATATCCCTTCAACGTGCTTCTGGAATACGGCAGTTCTCTTTCCGGAGAGGACAATCAAACTGTAGTCAGCGATCTGGAATACATTCTCACCCGTTTGCCCGAAAACGACCGTAAGGCGTTGATCGATGCCATCTACGAACTCCTTCGGGAACAGGGAGGAACCCGATAATGAAGAAAAAGACCCTGTTGGAAGATATTCTTACCACAGTTTCCCGCTGTTTTGTGGTACTGATCATCATCGTTCTTCTTTGCATCGCCTTTTCGGGGGTTCGTATTGTAAAAAGCGGTGAGGTTGCAATGGTGCTGCGCTTCGGCAAGATTGTGGGTGACACCCCCGAGGAGCAGATCCACAACCCGGGACTTCTGCTCTGCTTCCCCTATTTCATCGATGAGGTGGTAACCGTCCCCGTGGGAAGTGTGATTCAACAAACCGTAACCACCCACTACACGGACGGAACCATCGACAAATGGAGCAACAGCGGCTACGTAATCACGGGAGACCAAAACATCGCTTTGATCAGCGCATCGGTCAAATATATCATTTCCGATCCCGTTGCCTATGCTCTGTATGTCAACGAGGTTTCTTCGGTCATTGATGCCTGCGTCAGCAACGCCATGCTGGAGAAGGCCGCCATCACCCCCGTGGACGATATTCTGACCTCGGGCAAGGAGACCTACGCCGCAGATGTTATCCGAGAATCGCAACGCAAGCTGGACGAAGCGGGCATGGGTGTTTCCCTGCAGGCGCTGGAATTAACCAACGTATCCATGCCCGAAGAGGTGAGGGACGTATATGAAAACGTCAACGCAGCCACAGTAGAAGCAAGCACCCTTTTGGAAGGGGCACAGCAATATTACAACACGGTTATTCCCTATGCGGAATCGGTGGCAAGCTCCGTAATCTCCACCGCAAACAGCAGTTATGCCACCGCCGTTTCCGGTGCAAAATCCGATCTCTCGGAATTTTGGGGCATCCTGGAAGAATACAACGCCGCACCCGCAAGCGTCAAGGCCCGCATTTACAACGAGAAAATGGCAAAGGCCTTGGCGGTCATCGGACAGGTACGCCTGGTAGACGACGGTGACGGAAAAATCTTTATTGAATGGGAATAAAAAAACGCTATGAAAAATATCAGTCACGCAGGCGCGGACAATTTGGAAGCGCTCTCCCGCACCAATCTCAGCCGTTCCAAACGCAGACAACTGAAAAAAGAGATTATCTCTGCCGCCGTCACCCTGATCTGCATTGCCGTCGGCCTGATCTATGAATTTCTCATCCCAAGCCTGCCGATAGTTGCGCCCCTTTTGTATACCATAGGCTTTTTGGTGGAAGGAATTCCGGTGTTCATTGCGGCAATCAAGGGAATTTTCTCCCGCGATTTCACAAACGCCATGGAAATGCTGGTTTCCATCGCCATTCTCGCCTGCTACATTTCGGGCGAGCTGATTCTCTCCGCCATGATCCCCCTGATTCTGAACATTGCCCACTTTTTGGAAGAGCGAAGCATTGTGGGGGGACGGGACATCATCGACGGTCTGCGTCAAATGCAACAAAGCTCCGCCATTCTGCTGGAAAACGGAGAAGAAACCCGTGTTGACAGCAAGACCTTGAAAATCGGGCAGAAGATCCTGGTCAAACCCGGTGCAGGCGTGCCCATTGACGGAGTTGTCATCGGGGGAGAATCCCATATCGACCAAAAATCCCTTACCGGTGAACCGGAATCGGTGCATGTGACGGTGGGATCCCCCGTCTATGCGGGCACGGTCAACCTGGACTCGCCCATTACCGTCGAGGTGCAGAAAGAATTCGTGGACACATCCTTCTCCCATATTCTTACCTTCCTGGAAAAAGCGGAGCGCATCGCTGTCCCCGAATCCCGTCTGATCGACCGCTTTATGATGTATTACATTCCCTTCGTCCTTGCCCTTGCGGGGGCGGTGGCCCTCTTCACCTCCGATCTGTCCAAAGCAATTGCCATTTTGGTGGTGTCCTGCCCCTGCGGGCAAATGCTGGTCAGCTCGGCACCCATGATCGCTTCCCTTTCGGTGGCGACCAAACGGGGGATTCTGATCAAAAACTCCAAGTTCCTGGAAGAAACGAACGCCATTGATGCGGTAGTCTTCGACAAAACGGGAACCATCACCAAGGGAAATCTGTCCCTGACAGACCGCATCTGCGCAGAGGGGGTGGCGGATGAAGCCCTGCTCGACGCTGCCCTGCTGCCGGCAAATCACTCCACCCATCCCATCTCCCAAGCCGTGGTTGCCGCCGCGGAGGGACGGGAAATCTCGGCGGAAGGATATACAGTACGAGAAGTTTCGGGGAAAGGTCTGGAAGCGGTGCATACCGACGGCAGAATCCTGCGCTTCGGAAACGAGGGCTGGCTGAGTACGCTGGGCATTGAAATCCCCGAAGAAATCAAAAACCGCTGCTTCGGCTCGGTAAGCTATGTCACAGAAAACAACAATCTTTTGGGCGCTCTTTGCTTTAACGATACCGCCCGCCCCGATGCAAAGGATGCCATTGATGCACTGAAAAAACTGGACATCGAACAGTTCGTTATGCTGACGGGAGACCGCCCCGAAGTCGCTGAAAAAATCAGTCGCGAAACGGGGATCGAGGAATGGAAAGCCCAACTTTTGCCCGAAGACAAGCTGGACTCTATCCGCGAAATCAAGAAAAACCGCTGTGTTCTGGCCATCGGCGACGGCATCAACGATGCCCTTGCCCTGAAGGAAGCCCACGTGGGGATTGCCATGGGAGCCATCGGGTCGGATCTGGCCATTCAATCGGCAGATATCGCACTGATGAGCGACAATCTGATGAACATCCCCTTTGCCATCACCCTGGCAAAACGCACACGTAAGATTATATATCAGAACCTGGGGCTGTCCCTCGGAATCAGCTTTTTGATGATCGTCCTCTCCTCCTTCGGCGTCATCAGCGTCCTTGCAGGTTCGATTCTCCACAACATCGGAGCCTTCGTTGTGATTCTGAACAGTTCCCGCATTCTCAAGCTTAATCAGGAAAATCAACCCGAAGAACCAAAAGAATAATTACTTGACAAGAATCCCCTTTTATGCTATAATAAGGCCATAAGAGGGGATTCTTTATATCCACCGAAAGGAGATCTTGGATGAAGCAACCTTTTCGAATCAAGCTGCTGCTTGCGGTATACACGCTGATACCGATTCTCGTTGCCCTTTTGATGGATGACATTGTCAGACTGGCAATCTTCTGCCCCATCGCAATTGTGCCTACCACAATTCTTCACTGGATTCACGTTGCCATGTGGGCATACATCAAAGAAAATGTGCTTGACATGGAGAAATTTGCCCATATAGTCAATGCAATGCGTTATATTCTGATGTATCTGACAGGAACGGTCATTTTCTTTATTGTACTAACCTCCATGGGCTTCATCTCCCGCATCACCACCTTGACCCTGATATACTACGATCTCATGTGTGTTGTTCCTCAGATCGCCTTTAAAGTGAAAGAATCCTGCTATCCCCGCCGCGCACCGTGGATCATCACCGCCGCCGTCGGCATCACAATCTCAACCCTCCTCGCCGTTTCGCTCTACTTTGTCTACGCATAAATCCCGACTTTTTTATAAAAAACGCTTCGTGTAAATTGACACGGAGCGTTTTTTTGTGTATAATAAGAACAAGCAATGAGCGATGACCAAACCGAAAACGATCAAAAGGAGTTCCGCCATGAAGTTGAAAAGTGCGTTTATTCAAGCGACGGAAGAATTCAATACCTTTGAAACTCCCGTTCCCGCATATTATTTCCGAAAAAGCTTTCGATGTGACGCAAAACAACAGGTGAAGATCACCGTTGCGGTCTGCGGATTTTACGAATTGTACTTTAACGGAGAACGGATCACGAGAGGATTTTTGTCGCCCTATATCAGCAACACGGACGATTATGTTTACGGAGACTGCTACGAGGCGGTTGCCGAGGCGGGGGAAAATGTGCTGGGGATTTTGTTGGGCAACGGATTTCAGAACAATCCGGGCGGGCACGTTTGGGATTTTGACAAGGCGTCGTTCCGCAGTGCGCCGAAGATAGCCTTTCAGCTGACCGACGGGCGAGGAAATATTCTTGCCGTCGGTGATGAAAGTGTTCGGGTATTCCCATCCCCCATCAAAAGCGACGATTACCGTTTTGGGGAGGTTTATGATGCAAATTGCGAAACCGCGGCATGGAATCGAACGGAATTTGATGATTCCGCTTGGGGAACGGCTCGGTTGGCAACGCCGCCGAAGGGAGAATTCCGCATTGCGGATGTTGCACCGATTATAAAGGAACGTGAAATCAAACCCGTCGGCATTACGAAGCATCAGAACAGTTATATTTATGATTTCGGGACCTCTCATGCAGGGGTCTGTCGGCTGAAAATCCGAGGAAACAAGGGACAGCGCATTGAACTGCGCCATGCGGATTCTCTGGCAGACGGAGATCCGGATCTGCGGCAGATCTGGTTTCATCACAACTGGGAACGGGATCAGCACATTGTTCATCGGGACGTATACATCTGCAAGGGAGAAGGGATTGAGGAATACCAACCCACCTTTGCCTATCACGGATTCCGTTATGTTCGTGTAGACGGGATTGAAGAGGCGCAGGCGACGGAGGAGCTTCTGACCTACTGTGTTTACCATACCGATCTGCACACGCGGGGCGATTTTTTCTGCTCGGATGTTTTGGCGGAACGATTGCAGGAAATCACGAGAAGGAGCATCCTTTCCAATTTTCATCATTTTCCCACAGACTGTCCTCAGCGGGAAAAGAACGGCTGGACGGCAGATGCTGCGTTATCCTGTGAGGCGGCGCTTCTGAACTTTGATCCGGAACGGAATTATCGGGAATGGATGCGAAATATTTGCAAGGCCCAACGGGAGGACGGAGCTCTTCCCGGCATCGTACCCACAGGAGGCTGGGGATTCCATTGGGGAAACGGCCCTGCCTGGGATTGCGTACTTGCCTATTTGCCTTATTTTACCTATGTTTATCGCGGCAAAACCGAGATGATTTCGGAATCCGCAGACTCCTTTGTTGCCTATTTACGGTATCTTAGAACCCGTTGCTCCGAGCAAGGACTTCTTGCGATCGGATTGGGAGACTGGTGCCATGTGGGCGGTCAAAAGCCAAAAGCTCCGCTGATTGTAACCGATTCGATCATGGCCATGGACATTGCAAACAAGATCGCAAAAATGCTCTTTGCCATCGGGCGAACGGAAGACGGCGCTTTTGCAAAGAATGAAGCTCGAAAGTACCGCAATGCCATTCGAAAAAATCTGATTGATTACAGATCAATGCAGATTTCGGGCGAATGTCAGACCTCCCAGGCCATGGGTTTGTTTTACGGCGTGTTTGATGACACAGAGAAGGAATCGGCCTTCTCCCGCTTGCTGGAAATGATTCGCGCCGCAGGAGACCACATCGATCTGGGCGTTTTGGGCGGAAGGGTGATCTTCCATGTATTGTCTGAATTCGGTTATTCCGACCTGGCGTATCGGATGATTCTTCGGGAGGATTACCCCTCCTACGGCAACTGGCTGAAGCGAGGTGCCACCACCCTTTGGGAGAATTTCCATCCCGACAAAGTATCCTCCATGAACCATCATTTTTGGGGCGATGTCAGCGCATGGTTTATCAAATGCATTGCGGGGATCCGTCTCAACCCCTCGGGGGCCGACGTAAACACCGCAGAAATCCGCCCTTCCTTTATTGATTCGCTGGAACGGGCCTCCGCATATCATCTGGCCCCCGGCGGAAAGATTTCCGTATCCTGGGAACGAAATGAAACGGGGATTCTTCTGTCAACAGAGATTCCGAACGCTGTACAAAGCAGGATTATTCTGGAACCGGGGTACCGTTTTTCCGACGGAGGTCGGGAACGGATCGCACAAACCGAAACCTATTGTATTTTGAAGGATTGATTTTTCGACAAAAAGGAGCAAAGAGCATGATTTATACAAAAGAAAAAACAAAAAACATTTCTTTTCCTTTGGGCGGAATCGGCACGGGGTGTATCGGTCTTGGAGGAAACGGGGAACTGAAGGAGTGGGAGATTTTTAATCGCCCCAACAAAAACGTGCGCAACGGTTATTCCCACTTTGCTCTCAAGGCAACGATGGGCGGAAAAAGCACGGTGCGAGTGCTGCAAGGGGACACAAATGAGAATCTTATCGGACTTTCCTGTTTATCCCGCGGCCACTATGGGTTTGGCTACGGACCCCATCAGAACACCATGGCAGGCTATCCTCACTTCAAGGACGTAGTCTTTGACGGAACCTTCCCTGTGGCGAAGCTGACCTTTTCCGACCCGAATTTTCCCGCAACGGTACGGCTTTCCGCCTTTAATCCTTTGATTCCCCACAACGAATTCGATTCCGGCCTTCCCGCCGCTTTCTTCGAGTGGGAGATCGAAAACACTGCCGACGAATCGGTGGAATACGCTTTGGCATGTACCGTACGCAATCCCGCATTATCTTCCCGAAACCACGAAATCCTTGAGGGTAACGTTCATGGAATTTTCTTTGAGACGGCGGACAAGAGCGATACCGAGATCGGATATTCGGATCTTTGCATTCTGACCGACCACGAAGATACTTGTGTACAGGAATCCTGGTACCGCGGACGTTGGCAGGATGGACCTACCACCTATTGGAAGGATCTTTCCGAGCAGACCCGAATGCCTACACGACATTATACCGAGTCGGGAAAAGAGGATCACGGCACTGTGGTCACTTACGTCACACTTCCTGCGGGACAGCGGGCGAAGGTTCGTTTTGTCATCTCCTGGAATGTGCCTGTGGCCTATAGCTACTGGTCTACGCTGAAGGATGAAAACGGCAACGACGTCACCTGGCGGAACTATTACGCCACCCAATTCAAGACCTCCCGAGAGAGTGCAAGATATGCTCTTTCCGGATTCCGCTCCCTGCATGAAAAGACCGAAATCTTCTCCGATGCTCTGCAGAACAGTACCCTTCCCGAAACAATGAAGGATGCGGTTTCCGCCAATCTTTCGGTATTGAAAACGCCCACCGCCCTTCGCCTTGAGGACGGCTCCTTCTGGGGTTGGGAGGGCTGCACCGAAACGGCAGGCTCCTGCCACGGCACCTGTCAGCACGTATGGAATTATGCTTACGCCATGCCCTACCTCTTCCCTCGCCTGGAGCGCTCCATTCGGGAAAACACCATCAAGCACGCTTTGCTGCCCTCCGGTGCATCCAATTTCCGTGTTCCTCTGCCCTTGGGGCGGGATTTGGGCAATTTCCGCGCCTGCGTGGACGGACAGATGGGAGAGGTCATCAAAGCCTACCGAGAGTGGAAGCTATCGGGAAATACGGAGTGGCTGAAACAAAATGCGGACGGCATTTTCCGCATGCTGGAATATGCATGGTCCCCCGAAAACCCCGACGCATGGGATCGGGATCAGGACGGAATTCTGGAAGGTCGACAGCATCACACCTTGGACATGGAGCTTTTCGGTCCCTCCTCCTGGCTTCAGGGGTTTTATCTGCTGGCCCTGGACTGCGGTGCAAAAATGGCAGAGGCCTTGGGTGAGAATTCACGGGCAGAACATTATCGGGATCTTTACGAAAAGGGAAAGAAATGGACCAATGAAAACCTGTTCAACGGATCCTATTATTGCCACAAAGTGGATCTTTCGGATAAATCCGTGGTGGATCGCTTCCATGCAACAGAGGCCTACTGGAACGAAGAAGCAAAGCAGATCAAATATCAGGTGGCAGAGGGCTGCATTATCGATCAGATGCTGGCCGACTGGCACGGGGCACTGATCGGCGCAGAACCCGTATTTGATCCTCAAAAGAAAAAGATCGCCCTTCGGAATCTTTATAAAAACAATTACAAATCCTCCATGCGAGAGGTCACAAACATGTGGCGTCTGTTTTCCTTGGGAGACGAGGCAGGCACGGTCATCTGCTCTTATCCCGAGGGGGTACAAATTCCCGCCATCCCCATTCCCTATTGCGAGGAAACCATGACGGGCTTCGAATACGCCTTTGCGGGGTTGTTGATTTTCGAAGGATATTTCGAGGAAGGAGAACGGGTGGTCAAGGCAATTCGGGATCGCTATGACGGGGAAAAACGAAATCCATGGAACGAAATTGAATGCGGCAGTAACTACGCCCGCTCCATGGCATCCTTCGCTCTGATGCCCCTTTACAGCGGATTTTCCTTCGATATGACCCAAAAGCACATTGGCTTTGCGCCCCTCCAAAAGGAAGGATCCTATCTGTTCAGCGTCTGCGAGAGCTGGGGCACCGTGAGCTTTGTCGAGGATAAGGTCACCCTTTTGCTCTATGGCGCCCCGCTATCTCTCAAGTCCATTGCTCTGCCCAACGCAAAAAGCATCCGATCGGTCACCGTCGATGGCACCCCCATCCTCTTCTCCGAAAAAGACGGCGTGATCATATTTGATGAAATTGCGGTAAAAAAGGAACTTATCTTTTCATAATTGATCCACATACAGAAAAAGGCTCCGGAATCTTATCCGGAGCCTTCAATCTGTAAAATTGAAAAATTATATTTAGATTTCAAGTTCTTTGCCGTCGAACGCGGGAATCATTCCCAGCTCGCCGAAAACTTCCTCTTTGGTACGGGATTTGTCGTAGCAGGAGTTTGCAAAATGGGTAGCGATAAGAAGCGCATTCTCCGCAAGCATCTCATTCTGCCGCAGAGCGAGGGTCAGAAGCCGAATCATGGCCAGGTTGTTATGGGTTGCAATACGGAAGTTCCCCGCATCCTCACCCACGGTCGCATCCATAATGACCGCATCAAAAACCACCTTATTTGCACGCATATATTCCCATTCAATGGCCGTATACCAGCCGCCGTCGCAGCCGTAATACAGTTTCTTGCCGTCCTTTTCAAAGATATAGTGCAACGGTCTTTCGGCACAGGTAAAGCTTCCTACCAAATGGTTTGCGGGGAGGGCAGTAACGGTCATACCCGCAGTTTCCCACGTATCACAGATTTCAACGGGACGAAGGTCGATTTTCTGCAAATCCTCTTCCGACAAATTCAAATGCTCCACGGCTCCCTTATGACACCAAAAGCGAATCTTTTCCTTCGCTGCGGCGGCATACTGCATCAACGCATCCCGACAAAAATGATCTCCATGGGCATGGGAGAGGAAAATGTCGGTAATGGAAGAGGGATCTTTCCCCAGCTTCACCGTATAGTCAAAGGATTGACGCGCCACATCAACAAGCACGTTTTCATCAATCCGCAGAGAAGCACAGCGACGGGACCCCTCCGGCATTTCAGCCTCAGTCCGCTTCAAACTTCCGGCCGCGCCGGTACCTAAGAATAGCAATTTCATGTTTTCTCCTCCTATATTTCGTATACTCCGTTCTTGACGGGCCCAAACGATGCATCCTCCGCTTGAGGGGCGAACATCGAATAGCAATTTCGATTCTACCCATATTATACCATACTTTTCCAAAGAAAGCAAGGGGATTTTCAATTTTTGTCAAAACATAAATCTGCTCTATTCTTGCGGGGATTGACAAATTGGGGGAAATGTGCTATAATAAGATAAAAGAACTTGATACAATGAAACATCATGATGATATGACAGAATGTAAACGCCCTTTTACTTTTGAGGTTTGCAGCGACCACTGTTGACATACCGATCCTTCAAAAAAGAAAAGGAGATCTTTTGGAGAGCCGCCGATCCTCGGTTTCGGCTGCCCTGCGGCGTTTACGTTCTGTTTCTTTTTTTTGCCGAGACTGATAAAACATTTCAAGTGATGAGGAAAGGAAGAAAATCATGAAAAAAAACAATCTTGTTTGGAACATAAGCATTAAAATGATGGATCCGGACGATGTTTCTGACAATGAGATCATACAAGACATAGAAAAAGTAGATGATTTAGAACAAACGGATCGAGACGGAAGAACATTGCTTATCAATGCGGCTGCGTACAATCGAAACTCTATTGTAAAATATTTGCTTGAACACGGATCCACCGTATCTGCACGGGATCGTATGGGGTTCTCGGCACTGCATTTTGCCGTGCAAAACGCAAATATGGATCTGATAAAAACCCTGCTGGATGCGGGAGCTGATGTAAACCAGAAAAACGGTTTTGGGAATGCTCCGCTGATGGTAGCAAACCCGGTTACACATCCGGAAGAATTGTATAAACTTCTTTTGTCATATGGCGCTGATCCAAATTTAAAAAATGACTATGGTATGACTGTAAAAGATCTTTGTGGAGCATATCCCCATATTATGAATATCATTTTTCCTGAAGAATAAATAATTCAAAAAACAGGAGGATAATCATATGAGATATACAACATCACTGTTGGAGCGTATTCCAAAAACACTTCTCATAGTTATCATCACCGGAATGGCACTTATATCGATAGGAATGCCGGAATACGCATTTTCTACAATACAAAAGCAACCGCTGTCACTCATGCTTTGGAGTATTCCGCACTGGCTGTTTGTTATGCTTTGGACTTACCTGAAACAAGACGGAGAATTGGAACGTTTCGTCAACGGGATCAACTTCCTGAGATATGCGTGCCTGCTTTACGGATCTGCGATTTCGTTTCTTTCTTTACTTCTTTCAGAAACAAAAGAGATATATTCCATCATCTTAGGGCCTCTATTCTATATTGCAGCATGCATTTTTCCCCAAATAGTATTTAAGGTAAAAGAGGATTGTTATCCTTTACACAAGAAATGGGTTACAACCGCCATCTGTGGGATCGTAGGAACAACCCTATTAAGTATAATTCTTCACATGCTCTTTAACGACATTTGTTAGGTTTATAGCAAAACACTGCAAACTTAGAATATTCAGGAGGTGTAAGTTTTGAATAAAGTACTTACTGTTTTGTTAACTGTGTTTTTTGTGATACTGTCTCTTTTGACGCCGATTTTCTTCTATCTCGGCGTGGGGTGCTTTTTGTTTGAGCTTACACTGCTCTCACTTCTTTTTGTGTCTCTGCCATACTGGTTGTCCTTTGCGTTGAGCATACATCTGAACAAACACTCTAAGAGATGGCAACTTATAGAAATCATGGATGCAATTCGTCTTTGGGTAGCCGTTGCGTTTATCGCTGCAAGCATTCTTCTTTCTTTGACAGGTTTCGTTTTTCCGACAATTATCTTGGTGGTGCTTTTTCTTGCAGGAATCAGTCTTTTGCCTCAACTTTCACACAAAATCAAAGAACACAGTTTTCCCTTTAAAAAACCATGGATCATCACGACAAGCTGCATGGTGACATTTGTGGTTGCAATGGGAATCTTTCTGTTTCTAATTGAACAAGGATATATTACTTTTTCACCATATCCTGCCGTGGACACTCAAGAATGGTTGCTTAAATAGAAACGAGTTTTTATTCAAAATAAGAGAGCAGATTGCGAAAGCAATCTGCTCTTTTTGGTCGGAGTGAGGCGATTTGAACGCCCGGCCTCTTGGTCCCGAACCGTAAAAGCCTTGTAAAATAAGTGTTTTTGAGTGATTTTCGATGCTTTTTAGTTTAAAACCACTGCTTTCGTGTGCTCTTACAAGCACTGTTTCCACATAGTCCAAGTCCGTAGATGGTCAAAGGTGTGGTCAAGCCACAATTCGAGTCACAGAACCAAACCGCGATTATAGCAAACTCATACCGTCAGGTAATTAAACAGTTCACCCCGTGTCGAGTTTTCTTCTGCCGTTAGTATATCATGCTTCAGGAAAACTGTCAACCCCTAACCTTCAACACGCAAAAATTGAGGTGCTGTAGTCAAAGAATACGCCTTCCGCCTCGAAGCAAGGCTCACGATGGAGGTGCAAACAGACGAAGAATAACAACAAAACAGCGAATCAGGCATCGGTGAAATATCCGATGCCATCTTGTTTGGCACATGTCAAGGTAAAAGAAAAGAAACGCCTTGAATTATTCACACTTTTATGGTATAATATAAATGAATATGCAGACAAATACATAGAGAGGAGGACTTGTATATGAATATTCTACACATGAAATACGCGGTCGAAGTTGCAAAACTCGGATCGCTGAATAAAGCAGCGGAAACGCTGATGATTGCACAACCGAAT
>JAGAOU010000038.1 GCA_017623595.1 Clostridia bacterium | reverse complement strand
CCCTTTACACAAGGGAGGCATGCGAAGCGCGCACTTTATCGGTTTCGCTTCGTCCAAGATTGCCGCTTTTTTAGCGCTCTTTCGAACGGAGCGCCCCTCGGCTTCGCCGTCTCCTTTCCCGCATAGGGAAAGGGGAAGGGGTTCTCTTTCGATGAGAGATGAACCCCAAAACTCCGCCGCAAGTATTTGCGGCGGCCGTAAAGGAGACTTTATTTAGGGTTTATCGACAAACTGAGCCCCGAAAGAGTTTATTCTTTCGGGGCTCATATGTTGTTTGTTTTATTTACTCTGCGAAGGGCATGGGAATGCCGAGGGCTTCCAATTCATGACAGAAGTAGGCCACGCGGTCGGGGTGATAATCCTCCACCCGATGACCGTCAAATCCGATGCTCACCTTGACGCCCGATTTGCGCACGATTTCCTGTTGGGCCTCGTTGCGGAAAAATTCCAGCACATAGGGATGCTCCCGATACTTATGAATGCTGTCATAGGTGACATTCATTTCCCAGAAGATATTCTCCTCCGCCATGCGCTTAAAGTAAGCCAGCGGATCCTCGCCACGGGCAAGAATGTGGGCAAACAGATCGGTATGTGCGACCCCCTTGACGGGACATTCGCACCGCTTGGCAAAGGAGAACAGATCTCCCCCTGTAATGGATTCGGGATAATCCAGATTTTCGATCAAACAATAATCGAAAAAGGAAATATCCACCCCTTCGGGCAGGGCAGCGTTGGGATAATTCCCTTGAGTGTTCAGCTCAATGCCCCGCAGAATAGAGATTTGATCCTTATATTTTTGGCGGATCAGATCCATGTGGTCAAAGTAGCGGATCAGCGCCCGTTCGTAGTCACGGAAGGAAACCCCGTCGGCGGCTGCTTTGTACACTGCTTTTCGTCCGTGTCCCACTCCATGAGCGTGGTCGGTGATTCCGAAAAGCTCAATGCCGCCCCTGATGGCTGCTTGAACGATTTCTTCCGGATTATCCTTTCCGCAGAAGGAATAGTAGGTGTGAGAGTGCAGGTCCTGGATCATTGTTCTGCGGAGTCCTTTCTGTTCTTTAAGGTATAAAGCAGACATTTACGATAAATTTTTGCACGGAAGGCATCTCCTGCAGTGAATAAATCCTTGCTCAAGGTGTCAATGAGAGCGAGAAGCTCGTCATCGGAGCAGGTCACCTTTTCCGGGTAGGACCAGGCCTCGGTGCAGGGGGGAATAAGAGCTCCGATGCCGGTGAAAATATTCAGCTCGGCGGGCGTCTTCGCCCCCAGAACCGTGCGGGTCAGGGCCTTTTCATAGTCCTCTCCGTAGGGGAGAAGGTCTCCGTTCCACAACTTGTCCCCCATCAGCGCAAGGGTGACGGGCAAGCGGCGGTCATGGAAAAGGAATTTGGGATTCACGTCCCCGTAATTCCAGGCGCACAGCTCGCCGCCCAGCACGTTTTTCTTGTTCTTTTCTGCGCATTTCGGCCGTTCATCCCAGCGCCAGGTGCGAATTTTTTCATCGTTGATGTAAGGCTCTTCATCGATGTAAGTTTCGGGATAATGGGAATTGATGAGTTGATACCCCATATTCAACTGTTCGTCGAAGGAGCATCCGTCATAGGGCCCCCGACCGGGCCATGCAATGCGCCAGAACTGCATGAGAATATCGGTGGAGATTCCCACGGGACGGGCACAGTCGATGTGATCGGACCACATGATCATTTGCCGTCCGTGCTTTTTCACTATTTCGTTGATGCGGTTGGTGAAATAGTAATATTGCTCTGTCCGATCCTTCAAACCGTGCTTTTCACGGAAGGCTTTGCACTTGGAGCAGATTGTCCAATGGCAAAGGCTGTTGGGACGCTTGTGGGCCAGGTCCGCAAATTCCAATTCATCGCCGCCCATGTGGAAATAGCGTCCCTTGGGGAACAGCTCCAGCACTTCCTCGATGATCTTTTCATAAAGGGCATAGGTTTCCTCCGTACCCGTGCAGATGGCCCAGGTGCTTTGGGGGGTATCTTCGGGAGGATCACAGGCAAGGTTAGGGAAATATTCGATCAGCTTTGTGGCGTGGGCGGGCATGTCGAATTCGGGAATGATTTCCAACCCCAAAATATCACACAGATCGTTTAATTCCTTTACCTGCGCCTTGGTATAATATCCTTTGTAAAGATATTCCCGAGGCAGGCAATCCATTTCCACGCTCAGCCATTGATGCTCCACCAAATGGAAATGGAACATATTCATTTTGCACTTTGCCGCAAGGATCAGCACATTGCAGAATTCGTCAAAGGGAGGATTGCCGCGGGCAGGGTCCAGCATTACACCCCGATAGGTGCTTGCGGGAGCATCTTCCGTGGAAAAAACGGGGAGATACAGATTGTTCCCCTCTATGCGTGCCGCCAAAGAAAGGGTGGACAGAGCATTGCGAAGCCCCAAATAATCGCCGTATTCGATGCGCACCCCGTCCTTTGCCACCGTCAACCTATAGGCTTCGGCAGGGAGATCTGTTTTGGTTGCCGTGATGTTTGCATCTTCTGCCAATGCAACCGTGCACTGCGGCAGAAAATACTCCAGAGCCTTTGCCGCTTTTTCGCCGTCGGTGCAGGCCCTCAGGGTGAGCGCAAGGGGAAAAATCCCTTCGCAGGATCGGGAAAAATCATGTTTGATGCGGGGAATGATCATCGTTCTTCGCTCCTTCAATCTTTGTCGGATGGGGTGTTCATAATTGCGGTAAGTTCCGTTACCAGTGCGTCAAAAAAGCTCTCATTTTCGGGGAAAAAGGAGATTTCCATGCCCTGCTCCCGCAAAATATCATTGGCCCTTTTTGCCGCATTTTTCAGGGGAATCAGTTCCTCCTCCGAGGGGTTGCGCCCTTCCTTTTTCCGTCGCACCTGCAGGGACAACGCTGTGCAAAGCACACGGTATTCCGACCACAGGTCCGCCCTTCGGGGCTGGGGTACGCGGGCCATTTTTTCGGAAAACAACAAGCAAAACCACTCCTTTTTCGCTTTTCTTTATTGTACCACGCACCTCCGCATTTGTCAATACCTTTCCCCCGATGTTTTCCCTTTTGTGCGGAATTTATCGGTTGGGTTTCTCAAAGAAAAAAGAGCCTTTGCGGTTGCAAAGGCTCCGGAGAATCACAAAAATTTCTTTTCGGGGAAGTTAACTTTGGCGTCACGCAGGGAGTCGATGTGCTCCAGGGCGATGCCCGTGCCCTTGACCACGCAGCAGACCGCATCCTCTTGCGTGTGGACGGGAATGCCGATGCGGGAGGAGATCATCTGATCAAAGCCGTAGATCAATCCGCCGCCGCCGGTGAGGCTGATGCCGGTTTCGGCGATGTCGGAGATCAGTTCGGGGGCAGTTTTGGAGAGTACGTCATGCACCGCTTCCACGATGCTCTTTGCGGGCTCCAGCAGTGCCGCCATAACCTCAGGGGAGGAGATGTTGATTTCTTTGGGCAGACCCGTGGTGACGCAGCGCCCTCGCACGGTCATGGTCAACTTTTCGGGGCGGGGGGAGAGGCATCCGATTTTGATCTTGATGTCCTCTGCCGTGCGCTGACCGATGATCACATTGTGTTCGCGGCGCACATAGCGGATGATGGCATCGTCGAATTTATCGCCGCCGCATTTGACCGATTCGGAAACCACCACATCGTTGAGAGAGATCACCGCCACGTCGGCCGTACCACCGCCGATATCAATGACCATAACGCCGCGGGGCTTGGAAATATCGATTCCCGCACCCAGCGCCGCCGCCATAGGCTCTTCGATCAACTCCACCCAGCGGGCGCCTGCATAGCGGGTGGCATCCCGCACCGCCCGTTCCTCCACCTCGTTGATGCGGGAGGGCACGCAGACGATGACATTGGGCTTCACCAAGGAGCGACCGTTGGCCTTGCGGATGAAATAACGCAACATTTTTTCCGTGGTTTCGTAGTCGGAAATGACCCCGTCCTGCAGGGGGCGGAGGGTCACGATGTTGTCGGGCGTGCGCCCCAGCATATCCAGGGCTTCCTGTCCCACCTTCAAAACCCGTCCCGTATCCCGATCCAAGGAGACGACGGAGGGCTCGCGCAAAACAATGCCTTTTCCTTTGACATAAATGAGAACGGTGGCGGTTCCCAGATCAATGCCGATGTCTTTCGTAAAAAGTCCCATGGTTTTCCTCTTCTGAATGATGTTCAATGTGTGTTGTATGTCTTACATTATATTATATAACATTTTTCGCCCTTTGTCAAGTGTTCTCCGCGAGAAATTGCAGATTCCGAGAAATCGGTTCCACTCTTGACAAAAAAAGGGATGGCAGTATGTTTTTCTCTTTTTTTTGTTAGTGTATTTTTTGTGAACCCTCTTGACAGATGGTGTCGAAATGGGTATAATAAAGAAAAACTCCGTTGGAGGGCATGTTATGGATTTTTATATCAATGAAATTATTGATGATGCACAGGCCAAAGAGATTCTTCGTACCGATCCCGAAGGCTTATCGGCACAGGCGAAGGTTTTGGCGGAGGAATTTATTCGCACCGGGACGTGCGATATGCCGAAGGGCGGCATGTTGCCTCTGTTTGTCTGCGCTTATGTTGCGGATCATACGCTGGAAATCAACACGAAGCGGGGCATTCCCCGTGAGATGACCGTGGCCATCCTGCGGGATGTGAACCTTTGGATCGGGAATTATTATAAGCAATTCGGTGTTCCCGGCACCAACGAATTTGCCTGGCTTTCCTTCCAACTGAGAGGGGAGATCTTCCGTCTGGGACGGCTTCAGTTCCGCCCCGTGAAGAACGGCAACAACCGTGCTCCCTCGGGAGAATGGGTTCTGGAAACCCATGTGCCCCAAGGGGAGCCTCTGGATCCTCAGAAATGTTTGGAATCCTTTGCCATGGCCAAGGAATTTTTCCCCAAGTATTTCCCCGAGGTGAAGGCGGATTATTTCGATTGCCATTCTTGGCTTCTCAATCCCAACTTTGCCTATCTGTTGGATGATACCTCCAACATTGTCAATTTCGGAAAACTGTGGACTCTGAAACGGATCGACGTCGGCAATTGCAGTGCCACCATTAACCGGGTATTCGGATTCGGATTTAAGCGGGAGGACCTGCCTAACGCTCCCGAAAACACCACGCTCCAGCGGAAGGTGAAGGAATTCCTGCTGAACGGCGGCGACCTGAGCAACACCTACGCTTACCGCGCCCTTGATGCAGAATAATTTTACGGAATATCAATATGAGACCCCCCGCCGATGCGGGGGATCTCAGGCTGTCGAAAAAGTCCAAGCCGGTTTTTTGTAAACTCAAATGTTCTATTTGCGAATAACAGGTAACTTTTGAACCGAAACAATCCTTCCACCGCTTTGCGGTCCCCCTCCCTTTACACAAGGGAGGCTTTATTTTTGTGCATTTCTCAATGTTTTTTCGCTGTTCAAGAGCCGCTCTCAGACAGTAAAATAATAGGAAGTTCGTGCGCAACGGT
>JAGAOU010000037.1 GCA_017623595.1 Clostridia bacterium | reverse complement strand
CGCCTGCGGCGTGTGAAATTCGCCTCGACGGCGAGTGGGTGGATTTAATTTCACTTGATGCGATAGCATCAAATTTCACAATTTACGGAGTAAATTATTTCACCGTGAGCGTAAGCGAACGATTTCACTAAAAACGAACGGATATCATCACGCGGAACGCATGTATATCATCAACGCAGCCTTGCCGCGTTGTATCTCATCACACCTTTAGGTGTGCATAAATCCGCTTTCGCAATGATGTTTTTCTTGACAAATGAGGGAAATCGTGTTATAATAGAAAAAGTATAAACACTCGATTTTAGGAGAGGGAAGAAGTATTTCATGCTGATCAATACAAAATATGTCGGTTTTTTTCCTTTGGGATCGGACATAGTGCTGGATGGGGTCTCGATCATGCAATGCCCTTGGGCAGCATGCACCAAAACAGTTCTTGCCATTGGTGGAGGCGGCCCCGTTTGTCCTCTGGGCGGAATGGTATTCTCCGCAACACAGGGGAACTCCGTGGCATTTTTTGTGGCGATCGAAGAGGGACTCGGGAAATACCATATTTTTTCCGTAAGTAAAAAGGCATCGGAAAAGCTGAAAAAAAAGCTCTTTGTGCCATGCGTCGAGGATGCATTGACAATCAATCGCACAGGACACTCGATTTTCGCCTACGGAAGAGTTGTTGGCGGCGCAAGGGATCCGAACCTGAAATGCCCCGACGGGATCTATACACTCATCGGAACGGAAGAGTTTCCGGATCATCTCCGCTATTTTTTCACAAACGACGGAGTCGACCGATTCTGTCTGAAGGTATATAACCCATGTGCCATTAAAAGCACCGAAGAGTACATCACCATCGAAAGGGCGAACAAAATCCTCTGGGGAAAAGAATCTGAGACGGAAGAAACCGAAACCGTAGAATATCGCCCTCTTCCCTACGGAGTGGAAATAAAACATAGCGGAAAAGAAATTGTGTATTACAGATAAACGGAGATTATTATGGCCACAAAAAGAGAATTTCTGGACTTTGTTTTGGATCAGCTCTCCGAGGTGGAGGGAATCTCCCATAAACAAATGATGGGCGAATACATCCTTTATCAGCATGAAAAAATTGCGGCATATCTCTGCGATAACCGTCTGCTGATCAAGCCCGTGCCCGCCGCCGAAGCCATGATGCCCCATGCCGCAAGAGAGGCGCCCTATGAGGGAGCAAAGGACATGCTACGATGTGACGATTTGGAAGATAAGCAGTTTTTAAAAGAGTTATTTGAGGCCATCTATCCCCAATTACCCGAACCAAAACCGCGCAAAAAGCATAAGGTATAACAGTTTCTTTACAATATCGGCAGAAAAGAGGCATGTTTATGACCCATCAGGAATATTCCCGTATTCTCCCCGACAGCAAAACGGTGGTGGTGTTTATTCACGGAATTGTGGGAACGCCGAACCATTTCAAGGATCTCGTCCCCCTTGTCCCCGAAGAGTTTTCCGTGTGTAATATGCTTTTGGACGGACACGGGAAGGGGGTTAAGGAATTCGCAAAAACCTCCATGAAGAAATGGAAAAACCAAGTACACGAAAAAATTGCGGAGTTGTCAGAGACCCACGAAAACATCCTCATCGTGGCTCATTCCATGGGTACTCTTTTTGCAATAAAGGAAGCACTGAGCAATCCGAAGATCAAGGAACTGTTTCTTTTGGCCGTTCCCTTTAAGGTCGGCATCAAGCCCGCCATGTTTTCCAATTCCATGATGCTTTATCTGGGAGGAAGCAAAAAGGACAATCCCCGTATTGCGGCGCAAAAAAACGCCTACGGCGTGGAAAACGATCTTCGATTCTGGCGCTACATCGGCTGGATTCCCCGTTATTTGGAGCTGTTCGGAGAAATCCGAAGAGTTCGGCCGCTGGCAAAACAAATCCCCATTCCCTGCCAAGCGTTTCAATCCCGAAAAGACGAAGTTGTATCGCGGAGCGCTATGAAATATCTGCAGGAAAATCCCCGCATTTCCGCCCGTTTTTTGGAAGGATCCACCCATTGCTATTATGCACCGCAGGCTTGGGAGGAATTGCTCTGTGCCTTCGAAAAGACCATGGCGCAGGCAAAGGATTATTGAGAAAGGACACGAAAAAGCTTATGAAAACGGAAGTCTATGCAAAGGAATTGAAGGAGCTGCTGATGGAGCTCTGCCGCATTCCCGCGCCCTCCCTCCATGAGGAGGAACGGGCCCGATTCTGTGTGGAATATTTCCGTCGGGCAGGATTTGACGCCTTTTGCGACGGTGCAAACAATGCCATAGCCCCATGGAATGTAACCGAAACCAATCCCATCACCGTTTTTATGGCTCACACCGACACGGTTTTTCCCGACACCTCTCCCCTACCGATAAAGGAAGAAAATGGGAAGATTTATTGTCCCGGAGTGGGGGATGACACGGCAAATCTTGCCATCCTGATGTTGGCGGCAAAGCTGCTGAAAAAAGAGGGAATCGTTCCCCATGAAGGAATCCTCTTCGTTGCAAACGCAGGGGAGGAAGGTCTTGGAAACCTGAGGGGAAGCCGCAAAATCGCAGAAACATACGGAGACAGGATCAAGGCCTGGATATCCTTCGATCTGGATCGCAAGCAACTCTTTGTGAAGGCGGTGGGCTCCGCCCGATACCGAGTCTGTATCGAAACCGAAGGGGGGCATTCGTATGGGGATTTTGGAAAGGAAAGCGCCATTGCCCTGATGGCGAAACTGATCGGAGAGCTCTATGCTCAGCCCATTCCCCAAGCACCCGACACAAAAACAACCTTTAATGTGGGGACCATTTCGGGAGGAACCTCAGTCAACACCATCGCACAGAAGGCGGAAATACTCTATGAATACCGCTCCGATGACGGAACATGCCTGGACATCATGAAAGAACAAATGGAGGAAATCTTTGCAAAATACAAGGGATTGACGGTGGAATCCGTGGGCTTCCGCCCGGGAATGGGGAAATGCAAAAATCCCGCCCTGCAGGAAAAACTGATTCGGGACGGAGAAGCATCTGTACGGAAGGGTACGGGAAATACCCCGCAACAAAACTCCGCCTCTACCGATTGCAACATTCCTTTTTCTTTGGGGATTCCCGCCCTATGCTTTGGACTCGTCACCATGGAAGGGGCGCACACCCGTAAAGAATGGGTGGAAACAAGCTCTTTGGCAACAGGACTGTCCATCGCTCTGGATTTCATTCACAAACAGATATAAAAAAGAGGCACTTCACTTGAAGTGCCTCTCAAAATATTACAAGACAATCAGTCCTGCTTCTTTTTCTTCACTACGATAACAACCGCAACCGCAGCCACAACGACAACAGCAGCCACGACACCGATGATCAGGCCGGTGCTGGAGGAATCATCATTTCCGCCGATGGGAAGTTTTCCACTGGTACGAGAAGAATTGTCATCCGTGGGAACATCTTCGGGATTCAGGGTAACGACGACAGTGTTTGTAATACCGGTCAAAGTGAAGGTTGCGTCGGAACCTAACTCAACGGAAGTATCATTAACAGCCTTATAGGTAATAGTATTGGACATATCGACAGCATCACTACCTTGATCACCGTCTACACAACCGATGTGGATGTAGAGACGCTGATTCTTGGCGACATCAACATCAAAGGAAATGTCGCGGGGAGTAGTGGACGTCAAGGTTTCATATTCACCGCTGGTGGGATAAACCAACTTATCATCCAAATACACAGCGAAGGAAGAGGGGGTACCGGTTCCGGTAACCCATTCGTTCTGACGGGCAACGGTGGAATCAACGGTAACAGTACCGCCGGAGGGGAAGGTGAAAACCTTTACAATATCGGCAGCTTCACCGGGATGGAAGTTCTTACCATAACTACGGGCACGGGCATAGCCGAGACCCTTATCACCGGGTGTTGCATTCCAAGCAAAAAAGTTACTGGAAATAACAGTATTGAGATAAATGTCTTTGGCCAGAACATAAACCTGATACTTCCACAGGCCATCGGGAGAAGTAGCCTTACTTCTCAACCAAGCCTTCATGGAATCATCGTCTCCGGACTGGTCATTCCACTCAAACTTCTGACCTACAGTTACTTCGATATCTTCCGCGGCAGAGGCACCGACGGCAAAGGTAGCAACCATAGATGCCAACAAGCAGACGGAAAGAAGAATCGTTAAAACTTTTTTCATAGCGATTTGTCTCCTTTTGGGAAATATTTTGTACATCTATTATAACGGATTTTTTTTCAATTGTCAAGGCCTAATTTAAACTTTTTTCTATTTTGCCACTAAAAATATAAAAATTAGGTGTCTTATTAAAAGACACCTCATTTTTATAAGCCAAATTACTGCTTCTTTTTCTTAATAACGATCACAACAGCAACAGCTGCAACCACAACAACCGCAGCAACAATGCCGATAATCAAACCTGTGCTGGAGGAATCATCGGGTTTGGCGATGGGAAGCTTCGAAGAAGAGGTGCCGGAATTATCGGTGGTTGTTTCACCGGTACCCCAACCAATGGAAGAAGCGGTGGGAACCTCTCTGGTAGAGGTGCTGGTAACCTCTACAATTTCAGCCACACTGTCATTGACAGCCTTGTAAGTAATGGTGTTGGACATATCCACACCGTCACCGGACTGATCGCCGTCAACACAACCGATATGGATGTAGAGACGCTGATTCTTTGCAACCTCCAGATCAAAGGAGATATCACGAGGGGTGGTCGAAGTCAGGGATTCGTATTCACCGCTGGTAGGATAAACAAGTTTATCCTCCAGGTACACGGCAAAAGAAGAAGGAGTTGCAGTCCCGGTAACCCATTCGTTCTGACGGGCAACAGTGGAATCCACGGTAACAGTACCACCGGAGGGGAAGGTGAAAACCTTTACGATATCGCCGGCTTCCCCGGGATGAAAGTTCTTACCGCCATTACGAGCACGAGCATATCCAAGACCTTTATCGCCGGGATTTGCATTCCATGCATAATAGTTGCTGCCGGCAAGGACTGTATCGAGATACATATCCTTAGCCAAAACATAAACCTGATACTTCCAGAGACCATCGGGAGAAACACCCTTACCCTTCAACCAGGCTCTCATGGCATCCTGATCTCCGGACTGGTCGTTCCACTCAAACTTCTGACCGACAGTCACATCAATGTCTTCCGCAGCGGAAGCACCGACAGCAAACGCAGTAGCCACAGATGCCAACAAGCAAACGGAAAGAAGGATCGTCAAAATTTTTTTCATAACAATACGCTCTCCTTTAGGGAATTTTTGTTATAATCATTATAGAGGATTTTCGTGAAAATGTCAAGAGAATTTTTCACTTTTTATCATTTATGTAACAATTAGCAAAAAAATTTGCTTTTTCTGTCAACAAAAAGTCTTGATTCCCCTATTTTTTTCGCATTCGGCCAAAAAGAGCCTTGCCCAAGGGCAAGACTCTTTTCAAAATCGATTCAATGTTGCTCAACGAAGAACCACATGGACGTGGATCTCCCCGTCTCGGAGAGAAACTTCCAATGCACGGGGGATGTCAAAGGTTTCACAAAGCACCTTTACGGCACGATCCTCAATCTCGGTCTGCACCACGCGGCGAACATTGCGGGCGCCGTATTCCGCACTATACGCCTTTTCCGCCAGCAATGCAACGGCATCCTCGGAGCAGGAGAATGCAATCTCCCGTTCCTTCAGCCCATCTGCCAACTCATCCAACGCAAGACGGACAATATCGGGGAACACCGAGGGGGGAAGAGGACGAAAAGTAATAATTTCATCCACACGGTTCAGGAATTCGGGACGGAGGAATTCGGACAGTGCCTTTTTGGTGCGTTCCTCAGCCAATTCGTCGAAGGAGCGGTTGAACCCGGCAGAGGTTGCCTTGGAATGAGAACCTGCATTGGAGGTCATAACGATAATGCAATGCTCGAAGGAAACAGTCTTGCCGTGGGCATCGGTGATGCGACCGTCGTCGAGAATCTGAAGAAGAACATTCAGAACATCGGGATGGGCTTTCTCGATTTCATCAAACAGAATGACGGAATAGGGCTTACGGCGAACCTTTTCGGTCAACTGACCCGCATCGTCATACCCCACATATCCGGGAGGCGCTCCGATAATACGGGAAACGGAATGTTTCTCCATAAATTCAGACATATCCAAGCGGATCAGAGTTTCGGGCGAATGGAACAGTTCCTTGGCGAGGACCTTGACCAGCTCAGTCTTTCCCACTCCTGTGGGACCGGTGAAGATAAAGGAAACGGGACGCTTGCGAGGCACCAGAGCCACACGGGAACGGCGCACCGCATCGGAAACCTTTTCCACCGCAGTGTCCTGCCCCTTAATACGAGCACGGAGAACATCCTCAAACCGTGCCAGCTGATTCTGCTCCCGTTCACGGATCTTGGAGGAGGGAATGCCCGTCCAAAGCTCGATAATCAGAGCAAGATCCTCCAGGGTCACACAAACTTCATTGCGCTCGGCGATGAGAGCATCGTATTCGGACTGAGCACGGATCACCTCGGATTTTGCGGCAGCGATGGCAGCATAATCCTCTTGGGTGGGCTCTTCCTTGCTCTCCAAAGCGGAAAGTTTTTCCTTCAGCTCTGCCAATTTTCCTTCAGCGAGAAAAGCTTTTTCATACACAGGATTGCGCAGAGTAGCATTGGAACAGGCCTCATCCAAAAGGTCAATGGCCTTGTCGGGCAGATAGCGGTCGGTCACATACCGTTCGGACAACTCCACCGCCTTAACCAATAAATATTGGGGTACTTGAATGTTGTGGAAGGATTCGTAACGGGTCTTGATTCCCTGAAGCATCTTCACCGAATCCTCAATGGAGGGCTCGTTGACGATTACAGGCTGGAAACGGCGTTCCAAAGCCGCATCCTTTTCAATATGCTTGCGATACTCGGTCAAGGTAGTTGCACCGATCACCTGAATCTCCCCGCGGGAAAGGGCGGGCTTGAGCATATTGGCCGCATTCATGGACCCTTCCGAGTCCCCTGCGCCCACCAGATTATGAACCTCGTCGATAACCAAAATAATGTTCCCCAGATTACGGACCTCTTCGATCAACCCCTTAATACGGCTTTCAAACTGTCCGCGGAACTGGGTTCCTGCGATCAATGCGGTCAGATCCAGCAGCCAGACCTCCTTGCGAGCAATCTTGGCGGGAGCATCCCCCGAAACGATCTTCTGAGCGATTCCCTCGGCAATGGCGGTCTTTCCCACACCCGGCTCCCCGATCAAACAGGGGTTGTTCTTGGTGCGACGATTGAGAATCTGTAAAACACGAAGAATTTCGTTTTCACGACCGATGACAGGATCGGTCTTCCCATTCTTCGCTTTTTCGGTAAGATTCTGACAAAAAGCATCAAGATATTTGTGCTTGGGACCTTCCTTGGACTTTTTGTCTTTTTCCTTTTTCTCCTTTTTGGAATCCTTCTCCTCTTCCTTCTTTGCGGAATTGTCCGCTTTTTCCGATGCAGCAACTCCGTTGGGAGCCTGCATGCCGCCCGTCAGGTTGCTCATCAATTTCTGAAAGAGATTCATAGACTGTGCGCCGCCTTCTTCAAAACCGTCCACAGAGGGAGAGGCAAACTCATCGCCTCCCTCGCCCCCCATCATGGCAGACATCTGGTCGCACATATCGTCCAGTTCTTCCTCGGAGATGCCCATTTGCTCGATCATTTGGGAAATGGGCTTGATATTCAGTTCCTTGGCACACTTGATGCAAAGGCCTTCGTTCACGGTCTCGTTGTTTTCAAGTTTGGTGACAAAAACAACGGCAGGCCGCTTTTTACATCTGCTGCAGAGCATAATTTATCCTTTCCGGAATCAAAAAAACAGTGACACGGGTCAATCGGTGGTCTCGAACAGACCGGTCAGGGGATCAAGGTTATAAAACAGTTTGTATACAATGGTGTTCTCCCGAATGGCGGTACGGTCCTCGGGGGTCTGATCCTTCAGAACGTACTGAGAAGCGGTGGAAATGATGGCGACCACGATAAAGCACATCAGAATACCGGTGACTGCTCCCAGAATACCTCCGCCCAGCTTATCCACATTCTTGATAATGGGAAGGTTGTTCAGGAATCGGGAGAACAGAGAGATGACAAGAATGGCAATCATAGCGGCAATAAACAACACCGCAAAAGCGATACCTCGACTGACAATGGCGCTGAGCGGATCCACCATCTGCGTGATAATGGCGCTCTTAGCCTGCTCCACACCATCGGTCTTCAGGGATTCATAAGAAGCCTGCATTTCATCCACATTAACCCCGAGGAACTCGCAGGTCTCCACGAAGAAGGAAGGACGGTCGGCAAACAGATCGTCAAAATTCACATCCGTGGCAGAAACCGACTCCACGGAAGAGGACAATTGATCTATGGCCCATTCCCGCATGGGAGCATTGACATAGTTTTCGTCAATGTAGCTTCCCAAGGGCGCAGAGAAGGACAACGCAACAACCAGGGCAACAATGCTGCCCACAAGACGGATCACCGAACGGATCAGTCCGCGGCGAATCCCGAAAAAGATACTGAAACCCAAAATGGCAACCATTCCCAGATCCAGCAAAGCGCTTAATGCAATAGTCATAAGAGTACCCTCCTGTGATATATATGATATGTAATATCGGTGACAAAAATTTAAGGCAAGGAAGAAAGATCCAGCGTTTCCGCGAAGGACGGGCCCACAAGAAGCGAAATTTCGGCAGAGGTCAGGATTTCAGAGGCTGAGGTTTCCTTCTTCAGAAGAAGGTTGCCGGCGGAATCCAATACATACAAAGCCGACGGGGTCAGGACAAAATAACGATCGTTGGCGCAGGCAAGAGAAAGCACCGCGGGATATTCTGCGGAAAAAAGAACCTGTCCCGAGGTGGCAAAGGCCTGCACCAAAACAGAACCCGAAATGGTCTGATAGGAGATCATCGTGGCATCATTCCCTTGGCGAAAGATCCCGGGAGAGGGCTCGGGATAGGGATACACCAAAGCGGCCGTTTCTCCGTTGAAGGAGATGGCGCCTGTGGCGGTCAGAAGCTCTACCGTGCCATCCTGTTTCCCCTGCATAGCCAAGGGGAAGGTATCGGGAGATGCGATGGAGGTCAGAATCTCCCCGTTTTTGTAGTTAAACACCGTATAAACAGTATTGGTCTTTTCCTTGTCGGAGGCAACGGAAATGACAGCCAGGCGGTTTTTTCCGATAAAAAAGCTATCGAGAAGATAATGCTCCGAATTCCAGCGGATCAGATCCAGGCCGTCGATGTTGTATACCGTCACGCTGCCCTTCGCCTCGTCCCGCTCGGAAGCGACGGACACATACCCGTCGTCGGTGACGGAGGCGTTGATAATATCCCCCGCCTCGGTGCCCTCGCAAAGCAGACGAAAGCTGTTGAACAGACTCCATTGTTCACTGCCGCGGTCAAAGCAGAGAAGATATTTCCCGCTGGCACGGATACAAGGATTTTTGTACCGCAATACGTGAGAGGAATATTCCACTCCATCGGCACTGCGCACCGAAAGTCCGTTGCGGGTCAGGACTGCATATCCGTCCTGAAAAAGAACCACATCCACCGTATCGTCAGCCTCCAGGGGCAACAGTGAATCGCCCTCGTTGCGCAAGGCAGCCACCACATCGGAGCGAAGTCGCATGAGGCGGTCCAACGTAAGATACGAGGAATTCATAATCAGAGCGACGACAATATAAAGGATCAGCGTCAGCACCAAGGTACCGCGAACCAAATCCAGGCGCCGCAAGGTCTTTTTGTTTTCGTTGGTCATTTACCGTCGCTCCTTTCGTTCAAAATCAAAAATCAGTATTCCACCCGATTGAGATACAACCCGCGGGCGGGTGCGGTAACCCCCGCACAGGACCGATCGCAGGCGGCAAGAATGTTCTTTATATCCTCGGGGGAATAGCGATGGGGAATCTCGGTCAGCGTGCCCACCATAATGCGCACCATATTGTAGAGAAATCCGTCGGCGGAAACGTAAAAGCGAAGTTCTCCGTCCCCCTGCTCGAAGTGGGCATCAAACACCGTGCGGGTACAGTCCTCAATTTTGCTACCCGCAGCCATAAAGGAACGGAAATCATGGGTGCCGCAAAGAAAGGAGGCGCCGAGATTCATGGCCGCAAGATCGTACTCTCCGGGGCGATGCCAAACCAAATTTTCCGAAAAGGGATCCCGCAAAGGGGTGGTACGGATGCGATAAAGATACTCCTTACGCTTCACATTGTAGCGAGCGTGAAAGTCCACTGCGGCAGGCTGCGCCGATTGCACAACAATATCCCGGGGCAGATTGGCGTTGAGGGCTGTCACCAACCGATCACAGGGCAAATCGAAGGGAGACACAAAGGATGCACAGAAATCCAGGGCATGGACCCCCGAATCGGTACGACTGCAACCGGAAAACTCTGTCACGGAACCAAAAATCTTCCGCAGAGCCGTCATTACCTCATTCTGCACGCTGGGGCCGTTGGTCTGCATTTGCCAACCGCAATAGTCGGCGCCGTTATACGCCAAACGAATCAGATATTTCATATGCCGGCCACGCTCCATACAGAAATGCGGTTGAGCAAAATCACACCCACAAGAAGAGCAATACAGAAAAGAGCCGCCACAGAATCCCGCCAGGAAAAGCGGTATTCCACAAAACGGGTGCGATGCTTGGAATCCCCTTCATAGCAGCGACATTCCATGGCCACCGCCAGTTCCTCCGCCCGTCGGAAGGCGGAAACAAAGAGGGGGATGAGAATAGGAATCATGGCCTTGGCTCGGCGCACGAGACTGCCGCTTTCAAAGTCGGCACCCCTCGCCTTCTGAGCGTTCATGATCTTTTCGGTTTCCTCCAAAAGGGTGGGGATAAACCGAAGGGCAATGGTCATCATCATGGCAAAATCGTGGACGGGAACCTTGATATAGGTCAAGGGGTAGAGCAACCGCTCCAAACCACCCGTCAGAAGAAGCGGCGAGGTAGTATAGGTCAGAACCGACATGATCAGAACCATCATCACAATGCGAAGGATCATAAACAGAGCGCTGAAAATGCCTTCCCAGGAGAACTTGAAAATCCAGATCTGCCAAAAGGGCTCCGCATCGGTGTAAAACATGTTCAGAAGCCCGGTGAACACCATAATGAACAAAAGGGGCTTCAGCCCACGCAGATAAAACTTCAGAGAAATACGGGTAAGGACAATGACTGCCACGGTAGAAATCAGCAGAACTCCGTAAGCCACGGCGGACTCCGCCATAAAGAGAACCACCACATAAAGGATCATCAAAAGGATCTTTGCGCGGGGATCCATTTTATGAATCAGCGAGGTTCCGGGGAAATACTGTCCCAGGGTAATATCACGAATCATCCCCGATCACCTCCCGTCAACGAATCCAGGCAGCGAATTGCCTCACCGGGAGAAAGAACCGAGGGGAGATTCTCGTGTCCCCTTCCCTTCAGAGTCAGGAAAACACGGGTGATCTGAGGAACGTTCAACCCCATACGGATCAACTCCTCCCCACGGGCAAAGACGGCGGCGGTACTGTCAAACATTCTCAGATTTCCGCCCTCAAGCACCATAACACGGCTTGCGTGGGCGGCGATATCCTCCATGCTATGAGAAACAAGGATCACCGTTGCCTTTTCCTCCCGCTGGTATTCACGAATGTTGTTCAGGATTTCGGCACACCCCTTGGGATCAAGCCCTGCGGTGGGTTCGTCCAAAATCAGAACCTTGGGGCGCATAGCGAGAATTCCCGCAATGGCCACACGTCGCTTCTGACCTCCCGAAAGCTCAAAGGGAGACTTTTCCCTCAATTTATCGGAAAGACCGGTAAATTTCATACCCTCCTCCACACGAAGAGCAATTTCCTCCTCACTCAACCCCATATTACGGGGGCCGAAGGCGATATCCTTTTCCACCGTTTCCTCAAACAACTGGTATTCGGGGTACTGGAACACCAGCCCCACATTGGCACGGAGGGTGCGGCGATCATACTTTTTCGTCCAGATATCTTCTCCTCGGAAATAAATGGTCCCCGAGGTGGGCTTCATCAAACCGTTGAGCATCTGAATGAGGGTGGATTTTCCCGATCCCGTGTGTCCGATCACGCCGATAAACTCATTTTCGTACAGTTCAAAGGAAATATCATTGACGGCGGTTTTTTCAAAGGGAGTTCCCGTACCGTAGACCTGCACAAGATGCTCCGCCCGCAAAATAACGTCGCTCATAAGACCTCCCTTCCGATCCGACCGGCAAGAAGATCGTCCAACACGGCAATACACTCTTCCTCGGTAAGGACCGCCAAGGGGACCTTATATCCCTCTTCCCGCAGCAAGAACATCAGTTCGGTACTTTGGGGAACATTCAGTCCCACACTCCACAGAAGACCCGCATTCTGAAACACATAATGGGGTTCTCCGTCCAAAAGAACCTCGCCGTCATTCATCACAACGATGCGGTCGGCCTGGGCCGCCTCATCCATAAAGTGGGTGATCAGAACAATGGTCATACCTTCCCGGTGGAATTTATGAAGAACCTCCATCACCTCTGCCCGTCCCTTAGGATCCAGCATGGCGGTAGGCTCGTCGAGCACAAGAATATCGGGGCGCATGGCAAGAATTCCCGCAATGGCGATGCGTTGCTTCTGACCGCCCGAAAGCTTATAGGTGGCATGCTTTGCATAGCGGCTCATATCCACCGCTTCCAGGGCTTCCGCCACACGGCGATGCATTTCATCGTGGGGAACTCCTAAATTTTCCAGCGCAAAGGCCACATCCTCCTCCACGACGGAGGCGATAATCTGATTATCGGGATTCTGAAAGACCATGCCCACTTTACGGCGCAGAGCGGCAAGATCGGAGGATTCGTCTACCTCGATCCCGCATACCTTCAGAGTCCCTTCGTCGGCAATACAAATGCCGTTCAAGTGTTTTGCAAGGGTGGATTTTCCGCTGCCGTTATGACCGAGCACGGCAACAAATTCGCCCCGTTCCACCGTAAGCGACACATGCTTCAACACAGGCTCGGCATCTTCCGAATAACGGAACACCAGATTCTTCGCTTCAATTACGGACATGGAACGGACCCTCCTTTCGTTTGATCAAACATCAGCATTATTTTTTCATCCAACGGGCGGTGGCACCGCAGGGAAGCACGCCTCCCGATGCGGTCACGGGAAGCCCGATCTCGGAAGCCTCCACACGGCCGCCGAAGCGCTTACCCATGGTGCAGGAAAGCATGTATTCCATACATCCCGCAGAAAGCCCCGTGGTATAAGAATTCAGAATAAAGAACAGCGGATCATCGCTCATGACCTGCATACACAGATCCAAAAGACCGTAAAGCTCACTTTCCAGCTTCCAGATCTCCCCGTCGGGCCCCCGACCGTAGGAGGGGGGATCCATGATCAACCCGTCGTATTTCCGTCCGCGGCGAATCTCCCGCTGAACAAATTTCAGACAGTCATCCACAATAAAGCGGATATTATCCAGCCCGCAGGCCTGAGCATTTTCCTTGGCCCACGCAACCATACCCTTGGAGGCATCCACATGACAAACCCTTGCCCCTTCCTTGGCACATGCCACAGAGGCTCCTCCCGTATAAGCGAACAGGTTGAGCACCATGGGGGCTTCTCGACCGCTTTCCCGAATCTGGCGGCGAGCCCAGTCCCAGTTGACCGCCTGCTCGGGAAACAGTCCCGTATGCTTGAAGGACATGGGCTTGATCTGAAAGGTCAGGTCCTTATAACCGATATGGAACATGGGGATTTCTGCCCCGTTCCAATGTCCGCCCCCGGAAGAGGAACGGGAATAACTGGCGCTGGGCTTGGTCCATGCGGGATGCTCACGGTCGGTATTCCAGATCACCTGAGGATCGGGGCGCACGAAGGTATATTTCCCCCATCGCTCCAGCTTCTCTCCACCCGAAGTGTCAAGAACCTCAAAATCCGTCCAGCCGTCCGCTTTCCACATGGCGCAGTCTCCTTCTTAAAATGAGCATAATTTTACAGGTTATTATAGCACGAAAAAGGGTCTCAGTCAATACATCCCATACAAAAGTCGGAAAAAAGCCGAAAAAATTGCGCTTTCTGCCAAAAGAATCTCATCTTTTTTGTTAAGTCGGTTGCAAATTTGCGCAGAGTGTGCTATAATAAAATTTACGAGGTGATCATTGATGATAAACGAAATCAAAGGCGCCGTTTTTGACATGGACGGAACCTTGGTGGATTCTTTGATGCTTTGGAATGTTCTGTGGGACAAATTCGGAAAGCAATACCTGAACAAAACATCCTTCCGTCCCGCCGCCGAGGACGACAAAGCGGTCCGCACCATGACGCTGAGGGATGCCATGAACCATATTCACACCGTATATGGCATTGGTGCCGACGGCAATGAGCTGCTGGCAACGGCAAATGCCATCATCGGGGACTTCTATGAAAACGAGGTCTGTCTTAAGGAAGGCGTTGCCGAATTTTTGGAATTCTGCAAACAAAAAAGAATTCCCATGTGCATCGCCTCCGCCACAGCAAAAAAGCACATCGAGGCAGGGCTCCGGCATTGCGGCATCGACACTTACTTTTCCCGCATCTTTTCCTGTGCAGAGGTGGGAAAGGGCAAGGAATTTCCCGATGTCTTTCTTCTGGCGGCAGACTGTCTCGGAACCAAGCCCGAGGAAACCTGCGTTTTCGAGGATTCCCTTGTGGCCATCACCACTGCCCACAAAATTGGGATGAAAACGGTGGGGATTTACGATCAATACAACTACGGACAGGATGAAATCAAAGCCATTGCCAACGTATACATTGCAAAAGGCGAAACGTTGCAAAAACTGATTTACTGAAAAAATAAAAAACGGAGATCCGAATATGAAAATTATAGTTGTCGGATGCGGCAAAATCGGCACCGCCCTGATTGAAAGCCTTGTGGCAGAGGATCATGATGTGGTCGCCATCGACAAATCCCCCTCCATTCTGGAGGAAGTGACAAACATATATGATGTTATGGGTGCCTGCGGAAACGGCACCGACTGGGACCTTTTGGTGGAGGTAGAGGCAAACACCGCAGACCTGTTCATTGCCGTCACCGATTCGGACGAGATGAACATGCTCAGTTGTTTTCTTGCAAAGAAGCTGGGCGCAAAGCACACGGTAGCCCGAATCCGAAATCCGGAGCATAATGACGGAAGCTTGGATTTTCTCCGCCGTCAGCTGGAGCTCTCCCTGGTCATCAATCCGGAACGGCTTGTGGCACGGGAGTTGTATCACATGCTCCGTCTTCCTGCCGCCGCACGGGTGGAAACCTTTTCGGGACGAGGCCTGGAGCTGGTGGAGCTGAAACTGAAGCCCGACTCCAAGCTGGACGGCATGAGGCTGATGGACCTGCGCAAAAAATATCCCTACAACTTCCTCATCTGTATGGTGCAACGGGAGGAGGAGGTCTTTATTCCCGACGGTCATTTCAAGTTGAAAAGCGGAGACAAAATCAGCATTACCGCAACCCCGGGAGAACGGCTGAAACTGTTGAAAAGTCTGGAAATTCTGCAAAAGCAGTCGAGAGATATCATGATCGTCGGCGCCAGCAACACCGCATATTATCTGACAAAAATGCTGATCAACGGCGGAAGCGCCGTCAAGGTGATAGACAAGGACAAGGCCCGTTGCAAGAATTTTTCCGAATCTCTGCCCGAAGCGGTAGTCATTCACGGCGACGGAGCAAAGCAGGAGTTACTGCTGGAAGAAGGACTGTCCAACATGGATGCTTTTGTGGCCTTGACGGGCATGGTGGAGCAGAATATTCTTCTTTCTTATTTTGCCGCCTCCCATCAGGTACCCAAGGTCATTTCCAAAATCAATCGGGATGAATTTTCCCACATGGCGGAGCAGCTGGGACTGGATTCCATGGTCTCCCCCCGCAAGACCGTAGCCAACATCTTGGTGCGTTATGCCCGCGCCTTGGAAAACTCCATGGACAGCAGCGTGGAAACACTGTACAAATTGGTAGACGGAAAGGTAGAGGCGCTGGAATTCACCGTCCACGGAGATGCGGCCGTATGCAACATCCCCCTTCGGGATCTGAAACTCAAATCAAACATCCTGATCGGGGGAATCACCCGCGGACGGAAGAGCATTATCCCCTCGGGAAACGATGCTATTCTCCCCGAAGATAAGGTTTTGATCCTGGCCGCAGGACACCGCATTAACAATCTGGCGGACATTTTGGAGTGATAAACCGATGAACCGAAGAATGATACTGAACACCGTCGGCAAGATGGTACTGGCGGAGGGGCTGTTTCTCCTGTTACCGGCGTCGGTGGCACTGATTTACAACGAACCGTCGGGTCTGATCGGGTTGCTGATCGCCATGGCGGTAGCCCTTGGACTGGGCGGACTGATGATGACTGCATCGAAACCGAAAACAGATGTCATCTACGCAAAAGAAGGCTTTTTCATCGTATCGGCCTCCTGGATTCTCCTTTCTTTGATCGGAGCCCTCCCTTTTGTTCTCAGCGGAGAGATTCCAAACTACATTGATGCCCTTTTTGAAACGGTAAGCGGATTTACCACCACGGGGGCCTCCATTCTGACCAACGTGGAAAGCATGAGCCACGGACTTTTGTTCTGGCGCAGTTTTACCCATTGGATCGGAGGCATGGGAGTTCTTGTTTTTGCGATGGCGATTCTGCCCAATGTTTCGGAGCGTTCCATTCACATCATGCGGGCGGAAATGCCGGGTCCCGTCATCGGGAAGTTGGTGCCACGCATCAAGGATACGGCAAAAATCCTGTATCTGATCTATATTGTCCTGACCTTTGTGCAAATCGTGTTTCTGCTGGCGGGAGGAATGCCTCTGTTCGACAGTGTTCTGCACGCCTTCGGGACGGCAGGCACGGGAGGATTTGGAGTCAAAGCCGACAGCATCACCTCTTATTCCCCCTATCTGCAATGGGTGATTACGGTGTTTATGCTGATCTTCGGCATTAACTTCAATCTGTATTATCTGATACTGATCCGCAGAGCAAAAACCGCCTTCAAGAGCCGTGAGTTATGGGCATACGGCATCATTGTTGCCGCCGCCATTCTCGGCGTTGCAGTCAGTATTCGTTCCCAATACCCAACCTTGGAGGAAACTGTGCGCCTCTCCGCATTTCAGGTCTCCTCCATCATCACAACAACAGGGTATGCCACCGCCGACTTCAATCTCTGGCCCTCCTTCGCAAAGGGGATTCTGATCCTTTTGATGTTTGTCGGAGGTTGCGCGGGCTCCACCGCAGGAGGATTCAAGGTGTCCCGTGTGGTCATCCTGTTCAAACAAATCCGTCGGGAGGTTCAGCACATGCTTCACCCCCGCTCGGTAAAATCCCTCCGCTTTGAGGGACATTCCCTGGAAGAACAGACCATCCGGGGCGTGTTGTCCTATCTTTCGATCTATTTGGTGTGCTTCGGCGCCATCTTCCTTGTGCTCTCTGCAGAAAGCGGCTTCGACTTTGAAACCACCTTCACCGCATCCTTCACCTGCTTCAACAACGTGGGGCCCGGACTCGGCGGCGTTGGACCTGCGTCAAATTTTGCCGCATTCTCGCCCCTTTCCAAGCTGGTGCTCAGCGGAGGCATGCTGCTGGGAAGATTGGAAATCTTCCCCCTGATCATCTTCTTTTCCCCTTCCGCATGGAGAAAATAATCAAATAAACACTAAGAACAGAGAGGACAAGCCGTCGGAGCTTGTCCTCTCTGTTTTGTATTTTATGCGGTTTAATCGAGGAAAATGGGATTGGTCCAAGCGTATTTTCCGTCCTTGTCGATGACCACAGCGCGGATGTACTTGTAGGGGTGTCTTCCCTGCAGATCGCAAACGGCTTCGGTGATGGGAGCATCTCCCCCGCGGTAGATTCTGGTGGGGTGCATATCACTGTGAAAACGGATCTTGCAGGCCTCGGAGCACTTCACCACAGCCTTTCCGTCTTCCACGTAGAAATCGTAGATTTCAGGTCCGCAGGAGGAATAGAACTTTCCCTCTTCCAGCGCCTTCAAAATGGCATTGATATTGTTCTCCGCCTTTACTCTGACCCAGCCGTTGCAATGCTCTGCCATTCCGTGACCGTCGTCGGTAGCAACGCCGTAAATCCTTTTGCCCTGTCCCAGAAGCTCGTCCCAATAAGCGGCATCCGTGTCCATATCGTTCAGAATCGCACACCCGCTGTTCCAGATTTCCATGGCAAAATTGCCCTCCAGCTTCTCAAAATAGCGGGCGGGGGTGGAGGACCATTCGGGATGGCAATAGACAGTCAGATTTTTATTGGCATGGATTTCGTCCAAATAGGCCTGATATTCTTCCTGATTCTTTGCGGTGCCCGATGTCAGCTTCACATCCTGCTCATAGCCGTTGCCGTCCTCTTTAGAGGGACCGATGCAGACAGTATGGAAGCAACGGAAGCCGTGATCCTTCTCAAAAGTGTTGTCAAATTCCATGCCGGGAAGGATGGTGATGGGAACTTCGGGAGCATAATTGATGTAATTGTAAGTGCGATGATCGGTGATAGCCAAAAAATCGTATCCGTTCTCATAATGAAGGCGGATTACATCTGCAGGATCTCCCCTCCCGTCGGAGCGGGTGGTATGGCAATGGAGTCCACCCTTCAGCAGGGGCTCGGTTCCGATAAAAGCTTGTTGACGTTTCATAACAAACACTCCTTTTATTTTACGGTTTTGTATGTGCGAACAACCTGAGCAATGCGGTTGTAATCGTTGGTCAGAATGGTGTCGATTCCCATGGAGAGGAAGGTTTCGGTCTCTTCGGGATTATCGGACCAAAACACGTTACAGATAATTCCGTTGGCATGAGCTCTGTCAATCATTTCCTGATTGAAATAGGGCTTGAACAGCTGCACCTTTTTGCATCCGTATCGAAGGGCTCTGTCAACAATTTCCCAACGTCCATCTCCCGCGCCGCAGCAACGGCAGATATCGGGATAATCCCGTTGCAGCTGGGCAAGCACCCCGTCCACACCGCACATGAAATAAACATGCTTGCGACAATCGTAACGGTCAATCAGAGTCACAATCTTCTTCAGAGCCGCAGGATCATATTCGGTCTGCCCCTTGCGGGTCTTCAGGTGAATATTCATAACGGCATGTCCCGCAAATTTCCGCAATATTTCCTCAAAGCGGAGCACCTTAATACCCTTGAATTCCTCCCCGCGCTTAATTCCGAAATCAAAGGCGAGAAGCTCTTCGTAGGTATAATCATAGACCTTCCCCGTCCCGGTGGAAACCCGATCGAGGGTGGAGTCATGGCAAGAAACTATCTCACCGTCAGCCGTAACCCAAAGATCGAATTCGATCTCCTCCGCACCCATGGCGATGGCAGCACCGAAGGCGGGTAAGCTGTTTTCGGGGGCCACGGTGTTGAATCCCCGATGAGCACAAACCCGAGGATAGCCCATCCAGTCGTCGGTAGGTACGATGGCGGCGCCTGCGGGGCGGTATTTCCAAGGTCTGCGACCTTTTTCGATATATTCCCAATGGGCGGAAGGCGGATTGCCATAGCCTGCGGGCTTATAGAATTTTTTGGTTACATCCACCTCGGCACACTCCAACCCAACACGGCTCTTCATGTTGAAGACCACCTGCCCGTCGGGAGCAACGATCATGCTGCCGCCGCCGATATCGGAATTCTCGTCCATGGAAACAGAGGAGCGGAACAACCAGGCATTGGTGTTGTAGCAGAGAAACCGCCCCATGATCTCCAAGGCATCATGACTGTCACTGCGCTGATGGGAGCAGCCAATGATGACGTCGGGACGGTAACGGGCGATTTGAGGGAACATTTCATAGAAATAAAAATCGTAGCAAACAAGAAAAGCATAACGAACCCCGTCCACCTCCACGATGATCGGCTCGGTGGGTTCAAAGGTGTATCCGCTGTCCAGCTTCATCTTGGAAACCTCACCGGGGGTAAGATGCTCCTTGTAGTATTTTCCGACGATTTCCCCTTGTCTGTTGATGGTATAAGTGGTGTTTCTTGTCCCTGTTTCTCCATAGGATCTGGCATTAAAAAACACCGTGGCAGAGCAACGTTTCGCCAATTTTATTGCAGCGTCCACCATGGTTTTGTTGTACCGATCGGAGGAGGCCTCGCTCTCTTCCTTGGTGCGGGCGAGAGAGGGAATATCGCAGGATTCGGGCAGAACAATCACGTCCATGGATGGATCGCATTGATCCATCAGTTCCAACTGTTTTTGAAAGCAGGCCCGGGAGTCGGCATAATTCCCGGAATAAGGGGGCTGAATAATACAAACCTTCATTGCGGTTTCCTCATTTCTTTAATACGCTTTTTCCTTCCCATTCCTCCACAGCAGCCACGCCGAGAAGCTCGGCCACGGTGGGAGGAATGTCCAGAATACTCACATCGGAAAGGACCTCTCCCCCGCTCAACCCCTCACAGAGATAAAACTGAGGAATGATCATATCCTCCTCCGATTCCGTGCCGTGAGTACGGTCATGGCCGCCATGGTCGGCGGTGACGATAATCTCATATTCGGGGCAGGTTTCAGCCACCTTCTTCACGCAATCGAGGGCAACGGAAACATACTTCAGATACTCCTCGCTCATCCAGCCGAAGCCGTGTCCGCCCTTTTCATCGGTATCACCGAGATAAAGAAAAACAAAATCGGGCGCATCTTTCTTCATACATTCCAAGGCCATATCCGTAATCACTTCGTCGGAATTTTCATCCAACCAGGCGTTTCGATACCCCAAAATTTTCACACTTCCGGGACGTCCCAGATCCCGCATCTCATCCCAGGCATAGAAGGAGGCACAGGTCTTGCCTGCCTGCTTCAGCTGATCAAAGATTCCGTTCAAGGGACACACAAAGGGCATAAAATCATTGGTGGTAATGCCGTGACGGGAGGGCGGGACACTGTAAAACATGGAAAGATGGCAAGGCAGGGTCACAGAAGGAACTACGGTGCGGCCGGATAGGGTGTACGCCCACTCTGATATCATGGTGCTTATATAGGGATTACCGCATTGAAGAAAGGCATCGGGGCGCATGCCGTCAATGGAGATGAGAATCACCTTTTTCATAGCTTATATCCCGTCTCTCAGCGGTTCAGAAGGCTCTTCCCTTCCCATTCGACGGGCGTTTCCACACCGAAGAGGGCGGCAATGGTGGGTGCGGTATCCAGAAGGGAGATCTCACCCAGGTCGGTGCCGGGAGCGATGCCTTCGCAGTGATAGAACTGAGGAATAGTCATATCCTCCGCAAGCTCGGTGCCGTGGGTACGGTCATGGCCACCGTGGTCGGCGGTGACGATAATATCATAGTCGGGGCAGGCTTCCGCCACCTTCTTCACGCAATCCAGGGCAACGGAAATGTGATGCAGGTATTCTTCGCTCATCCAGCCATAAGCATGACCACCCTTTTCATCGGTTTCCACCATGTAGAGGAAAACGAAATCGGGATTCTCGGCCTTAATGTAATCAAGGGCGTAATCGGTAAGCTTGCGGTCGGAGTCGTCATGATGCAGGGCATTCAGATACACAGCATGCTTCAAAGAAGCGGGACGGGACACATCCCGCAGCTGCTCCCAGCCGTAGAACATGCAGTTGACCTTTTTGTTCTGCTTGAGAACCTCAAACAGACCGTCAATGGGGCGCACCTGAGGCATATAGGTGTTGGTGGTGGTGCCGTGGCGTTCGGGGGGAACACTGTGGAAAAGAGACACATGGCAAGGAAGGGTCACGGAAGGAATACAGGTGCGGGCAGAAAAGGTGTAAGCCCATTCCTTTTTCAGGGTCTCCACATAGGGATTCCCGCACTGCAGAACTCCGTCGGGACGCATGCCGTCGATGGAAACAAGAATCACTTTTTTGCTCATAATTAAACCTCCGTCCGTCCGTAAAGACGGTTCCATGTTAAAAATTTATTGCGATTCACACAATTCAGTTGCTCTTTTGTGATGCGGTAGGACCAGTTGTCATCACTGGTGCCCGGCTTGTTGAGACGGGTGTCGCTACCGTAAAGAAGAAGATCCTGCACGGGCAGAATCAAAAGGCCCGCATGGGATTGGAACATGGTGCGCAGAATTTCATCATAGCCGTTGTCCCAATCTTCCCCGTAATAGCCACAGTAGGAAAGCACCTTGCGGCGAGTCTCCTCGTCCAGTTCCCAAATATAACCGAGAAGGGTATTGTTATCGTGGGTGCCCGTGTAGGCAATGCAGTGATTATCGTAATTATGGGGCAGATGCGCAGAGCCCGGATCTCCAAGGAAACCGAACTGCAAAACCCTCATCCCCGGGAAACCGCTCTGTCTGACCAGTTTTTCCACGGCGGGTGTGATATCACCCAAATCTTCGGCAATCAGAAGGCGGTCGGGACATTCTTCTTTCAATGCACGGATCAGCGCCATCCCCGGCCCTTTGACCCATTTGCCGTTGCGGGCGGTGGTCTCCCCTGCGGGAATGGAATAATAGGATTCCAGACCGCGGAAATGGTCAATGCGAACCCCGTCAAACAACTCGCCCATAAAGCGGATTCGTTCCCGCCACCAGGAAAAACCGTCGGCCTTCATGGCCTTCCAATCGTACAGGGGATTGCCCCAGAGCTGACCGTCCTCGGCAAAATAGTCGGGAGGGACGCCCGCTACCCCTGTGGGCTTATTCTCTTTGTCCAGCAAAAACTGCTCGGGTGCCGCCCACACATCGGAAGAATTGAGAGCCACATAAATGGGAATATCCCCAATGATCGAAATACCCTTTTGGTTGGCGTATTCCTTGATTCTTTTCCATTGACGGAAAAAGATATATTGGGTAAACCGCCAAAGCTTAAGCACCTCAGGATCTTCTCCCGTCTCGGTCCATTCGGTCCAGGGGCGGTCTGCGTTGGCAGCACGGCACGCCATAAAGCGGCAAAAATCTGCCGTGCGGGCATGGGTCTCAAAAAAGACGTCCAAAGCCTCCCAATCACGAAAACGGCTCGCTGCCTTGCGCAACAGAGAAAGGCGCTCCTGCGAAAGACGGGAAAATTCGCAACTGTAAGGAGTTTTCTGCTTCGCCTGAGAAAGTTCCTCCTCGGTCAGAAGCCCTTCTTCCATCAGAGACGGAAGATCAATAAAATAGGGATTGACCGAAAAGGTGGACAGAGAGCAGTAGGGGGAATTGTATTCATCGGGCAGACAAAAGGGAAGGGTCTGCCAATAAGAAAAACCGCAATCGGCCAGAAAGTCGATCCATTCCTTTGCAGCCTGCCCAAAGGAGCCCTCGGAATATTCACCCCAAAGAGACGAGACGTGCATCAAAACACCGCTTGCGCGCTTCATAAATATCACCTCAAAAGTTTACTGCTTTTATTATAACAGTTTCTTCCGCCGATTGCAAGAGGCATTTCGCAAAAAACCTTGACAATTCCCCCGATTCTCTTGCAATAAGAGCAGGGTTGCGGTATAATAAAAAAAACGCTTTTCGGGAGGATCACCATGAAACTTCAGGGTCAAAGTATTCAAATTCTCAATTCGGACCTCAAGGAACCGAATTTGGTTTGGTTGGACGTAAAAAATGCCCCCTTTTCACTGCACGGTATCTTTTTTGAGGAAGCAGAAAACTGCTTTTTGCGGATACCGAAAGCCGTGGCAAAGAGCACTTCTCCCGCGGTAAGTAACCTGAATTACTCCACGGCAGGAGGAAGGATTCGTTTTCGCACGAATTCCTCCACTATCGCCGTTGCTGCAAGACTACATCGAATTCCCAACCGTCCAAGCATGGCTGCAGCAGGAGTTTCGGGCTTTGATCTCTACAGAACCGACGAAGAAGGGGACAACTTTGTTCATACCTTTATTCCCACTACACCAACCTGCGACCGCTATGAAAAAGCAGTAAAAACCGACGGAAAGCTTGCAGAATACACTATCAATTTTCCCCTTTACTGCGGCGTAAAAAGTCTGCTGATCGGATTAGAAGCCGGGTGCGAACTTTCCCAAGCGGCTCCTTATCCCAACGATCTGCCCGTAGTATTCTACGGCTCCTCCATTACCCAAGGGGCATCCGCATCCCGCCCCGGTATCGCGTATCAGGCATACCTGTCGCGGTGGCTGAATTTTGATTACATCAATCTGGGGTTTTCGGGGGCCTGCAAAGCTGAACCCGCCATGGCCGAATACTTTGAAGCATTCCCCATGAAGGCCTTTGTATACGACTTTGACCACAACGTCAGAAACACGGAAGAATTGAAGGAAAAACATCTCCCCTTCTACCGTCGTGTCCGCGCCGCCCATCCGGATCTGCCGATTCTCTTCATCTCCGCACCTGACGTAATGTTACATAAAGGTGACTTTTTCGCTCGCAGAGAATTGATCCGCCGTAACTTTGAGCAGGCAAAGCAGGAGGGAGACACAAATCTTTGGTATATCGACGGAGCAACCCTTTTCGGCACAGAAGATCATTTGGAATGTACCGTAGACAGTACCCATCCTAATGATCTCGGATTCTACCGTATGGCCAAAACCATTCGTCCCATTCTGGAAGAAATGATGAACAAATGAGGGAGCATCGTCCTATGAGACTCGAAGAAATCGACAAGAATCTGAAAATCGAAACCGACATCACCGAACCTGACATCCTTTGGCGGAGCGTCCGTCAGGCCCCCTTTTCCATTCACGGCGTGCTTTACGATGAAGAGCAGGGCTGCTTCGTTCGGATGCCGCAGTCGGTAGCAGACCGCGTCTCCCGCGGCGTTGCCGATTTGAACCATTGCACAGCGGGAGGACGGATTCGATTTAAGACAAATTCTTCCTTTATCGGAATCCGAGCGGTGCAGAAAAACAGAGAGCCCTCTTCCCATATGTCCCGATTGGGACAATCGGGACTGGATCTTTATCGGAAAGCCGAGGGCGGAACCGAAATCTTTGTCAATGCCTTCCGTCCTCCTATGAACATGACAGAGGGCTATTCTTCTCCTCTGAAAACCGACGGAAGCATGGCAGAATATACTATCAATTTCCCATTGTACGATAATCTGCATGAGTTGTATATCGCCCTGAAAAAGGATGCCGTTCTGGAGGCCCCCTCTCCCTATGCCATCGAAAAACCGGTGGTCTATTACGGATCTTCCATTACCCAGGGGGGATGCGCCGGACGACCGGGAAATTCCTATCAGGGAATGCTCTCCCGCCGATTGAACATCGACCACATCAATCTGGGCTTTTCCGGACAGGGCAAGGCAGAGCCGGAAATGGCGGCATATCTTGCCGAACTCTGCAAAAACGCATCTGCATTCGTCTGCAACTATGACTGGAACGCAGTCACGGAAGAATATCTGGAAAAAACCCATCTGCCCCTCTATCGAACCATTCGCATGGCAAATCCCCGGTTGCCCATCCTATTTCTTTCGGAACCGGAAATCGTTCACCATCCTCAGCGGATGCTTCCCCGTCTGGAGATTATCCGCAAGACCTACTTGACCGCAAAAGCGGAAGGAGACGAAAAAGTGTGGTTTCTACCCGGTAACATGATCTATCGGGGAGAGCATTGGGACACCTGCACCGTAGACGCCTGCCATCCCAACGACCTGGGATTCTACCGCATGGCCATGGCCATCGAACCCTATCTGAAAGAAATGCTGGAGATGAAATAAAATGAGACTGGACGAAATCGACAAGAATCTGAAAGTGGAAACCACAATCAACGAACCCGATTTGATCTGGCTGGATGCTAAGCAAGCCCCCTTCGCCCTTTACGGGGTGTTCTATGACGAGGAGCAGAAATGCTATGTCCGCATGCCACAAGAAATCGCTGACGCAGTTTCCCGCGGGGTTGGAGAGCTGAACCGTTGCACGGCGGGCGGGAGAATTCGCTTCAGAACAAACTCCCCCTGCATCGCCATCCGCGCGGTACAGAAAAACCGCACCCTCATGCCTCATATAACCCTGGCGGGACAATCGGGCTTTGATCTTTATCGGAAGAACGAGGATGGCGAAGAAGTCTATTACGCAACATTCATGCCTCCCATGGGGATGAAAGAGGGGTACTCCTCTCTTCGAGGCACCGACGGAGCAATGGCGGAATACACCATCAATTTTCCTCTCTACGACGGCGTTTGCGAACTGTATATTGCCCTGAAAAAGGATGCTGTTATCGAAGAGCCCACTCCCTACGCCATCGAAAAACCCATCGTGTATTACGGATCTTCCATTACCCAAGGAGGATGTGCATCCCGACCGGGGAATGCCTATCAGGGATTTCTGTCCCGTTGGCTGGATGCGGATCATATCAATTTGGGCTTTTCCGGAGCGGGAAGGGCGGAGCCTGCCATGGTGGAACACCTTGCAAACCTCTGCAAGAATGCGTCGGCCTTCGTCTGCGACTATGATCACAATGCGCCGGATCTGCAACATCTGAAAAACACTCATCTGCCTCTTTATCGGGCGGTGCGGGCGGCCAATCCGAGCCTACCCATTCTCTTCGTTTCCGCTCCCGATATCCTTCTTCATCCCGACCCCTACCGTTCCCGTCAGGAAGTCATTCGGGAAAGTTATGAGACTGCCAAGGCAGAGGGCGACGAAAAGGTATGGCTTTTGGCGGGAGATCAATTACTTGCAGGCAAGGGATGGGACGGATGCACCGTAGACGGATGCCACCCCAACGACTTTGGATTCTTCCGTATGGCAGCGGCCATGGAACCCTATCTGACAGAAATGCTGAAACAAAACTAAGCAAAGGAGATTCCCCATGAGCTTCACACGAAAAATCTTTAACATGGATCCCGATTGGAAATTTCATCGTGGAGATGTAGACATTTTTACAGGCACCGACCACTCCTCCGTATACATGCGGGTGAAGGCGGGGGCGGAAATCGGTCCCGCACGGAAACAAACCTATGACGACAGCCAATGGCAGACCGTCAACCTTCCCCATGACTACCTTCGTGAATCCGAGTTTTCTCCCGATGCGATTATGAACCACGGATACAAGGTCAAATGCAATGCATGGTACCGCAAAACCTTCTCTGTGGACCCGGCATGGAAGGGCAAGCACGCCCTTCTGGTCTTCGACGGAATCTCCACAGATTCTGTGATTTATCTGAACGGATCAATCATGGAGCGGAATTTTGACCCCTATTCGGAAATCATCATTGATGTAACCGACCGCCTATATTACGATCGAGTAAATACACTTGCGGTTTACACCAAGGGAGATTCCTTTGCAGGCTGGTGGTACGAAGGGGCAGGAATCTACCGCCATGTTCGTTTGTTTATTAAGGAATCGGTTCATATTGCCCACGGCGGACTTTGGGCAAATCCGATACTGACCGATGAAGCAACCAATGCTTGGACAGTGGAACTGGAAACAGAGCTGGAAAACTCTTCCTATGAGGATCAAACCGTTTCGGTTCACGCAGCCGTCACAAGGGATGACACCGTTCTTGCAGAAGGAATTGCAAGCGAGATTCTTTGTCCCGCAGACCAAAAGACCGTGGCAAAAATTGCTCTGCCTGTGACAAATCCCGCTCTGTGGGACGTGGATGCACCGAATCTGTATACATTGAAGGTAGAAGTTCGCAAAGACGGCGAAAAAACAGACGAAGATTCCACCCGAATCGGTTTTCGAACCTTCCGCTTTGATGTGGATAAAGGATTTTTCCTCAACGGGCGCTCCTTGAAAATTAAAGGAACCTGCAACCATCAGGATCACGCAGGCGTGGGCGTGGCCGTCCCCGATTCCATTCAGTACTATCGGGTGCGCCGTCTGAAGGAAATGGGATGCAACGCATATCGTTCCTCTCATAATCTTCCTGCCAAAGAAATTTTGGATGCTTGCGATGAATACGGTCTTCTGGTCATGGACGAGAATCGCTTTTTAGAAACCCGCCGAGACATTATGCGCAACGTGGAAAATATGATCCGGCGGGACCGTAACCATCCCTCGGTCATACTCTGGTCATTGTTCAACGAAGAGCCTCTGCAGAACACTACCGAAGGGGCAGCCATTTTCCGTCGCCTGCGAAGCGCTGTGCGAAAACTGGACAAAACCCGACCCGTCATCGGAGCAATCAACGATTCCTATCATCCGGGCGGCGCAGGAGACTACATGGATGTTTTCGGCAAAAACTACTACATCAAGCACATTCCCGACGACCACGCCCTTGCTCCCAAAAAACCGATTCTCGGAACAGAAAACAACAGTGCCGTCACCACACGAGGATGCTACGAAAGCGATCGGGAGGTTGCGCACATTCTGAACGGATACGATGAAGAAGTGGTTCCTTGGGGACAGACTGTGCGGGAAACCTGGAAAATGGTTCGGGAGCTGGACTATTTTTCCGGGATCTTTATCTGGACAGGATTTGACTATCGAGGCGAACCCACCCCCTTCAGCTGGCCCTCCTGCTCCTCCCAGTTCGGAATCATGGATACCTGCGGCTTTCCTAAGGATTCCTATTATTTCAATCAGGCTGTGTTCCTTGACGAACCGATGATCTATATCCTCCCCCACTGGAATTGGGAAGAAGGAAAAACCGTGCGAGTTATGACTGTCTCCAATTGCGACGAGGTGGAGCTGTTCCTCAACGGAAGATCCTTGGGTAAACGAAAAAACGATCCCTGCGAGCAGAATGAATGGCAGGTTCTCTTTGAGGCAGGAACCCTTTCCGCGGTAGGTTACCGTGGAGGAAGGGTTGTGGCGAAAGCGGAGAATAAAACCGCAGGAAAAGCCGTTAAAATCAAGCTTATTCCCGACCGTTTTCATATCGGAGACTGCGGTCAGGACACCGTACCTGTTCGGGTTTCGGTCGTTGACGAGGCCGAGGTAGAACTCCCCACCGCATCCAATAAGATAGATTTCTTCATCGAAGGAGATGGCTTTGTGGCAGGGGTCGGCAACGGAGATCCCAACAGTCATGAGCCCGACCATCTCCCCTATCGAAAACTTTATTGCGGTCTTTGTCAGGTCCTTGTTACTGCAAACATTAAGGCCAAAAACCTGAAGCTCATCGCCCGCAGCGAAGGCTTGGAGGAAGCGCAGCTCACCTTCAATATCATAGAGCAATCCATCCCGGAATATATCTTCTCCAAACCGAACTTGGAGATAACGGGAATTTTGAGTTCAATCAGCGACAGCGAAGAAAAGCCCGATCCCGTAAAAATTTACAACGACAACGATATGAACTCCTTTGCTCCAATGTCGGTCAGTTCCGCGTACAACAACGCTTATTGCCCCAGACAATTTCTGAAGGGTTGGAGAGAATTTCGTATTCCCATCGAACTACCCGACAGTATTCCTGCGGGGAAAACACCGATTCTGAAGTTTGCAAGCGTCATCGCACAAACAGTGGAATTTTATCTGAACGGGACTCTGATTCACAAAGAAACCCCCAAACACAAGGCCTCTGTCACCCTTCCGCTGCCCACCGACTGCGGAAAGAAATACGAATTGAGATGTCTGATTGAGGCTGCACAGAACATGCCCGCCAACGGCGTTTCCATCAGCATTGCCTTGACCATGGAAGACAAAGAATAATTGCGAAGAGAGCACCTGCCGCGGCAGGTGCTCTCATATCATTTATGCTTTTAATAGATGGGAACGCTTTTGTCTTCGACAACCTCATCCAGACAATACTTGCCCTTGACAAGGGGTTCACGGTCGTTCCATCTGCCGTTGGTGAAATCGGGGAACTGCTGAGGTGCGCCACCCTGCTGAATGGAAGCCTCGGAAAGAGGCCCGATGGCCAGCCAAGCAGCGGTGTCGTAAACGTCGATGGGCGTCTGCGTTCCGTTTTTCACAGCTTCCACGAAGGCACGGCAAACCAGCCAGTCGATGCCCCCATGACCGCCGCGGCTCTGCATGGCGGTATATTCTTTGTAAAGAGGATGGTCGTACTTTTCGAAGAACTGCTCTTCGTTGTCCCGTACCCGATGCTCCATTCCGTCCAGATAGACCACCTTGGTGTCCTCAAAGGACATTCCCAGCGTCCCGCGGACGGTGAAATTGCGGCTGTAATAGGGACGGGGTGCGGTGGTGTCCAGGGTAAGAACCACGGTCTCCCCATTGGCGCAGGTCATAACAGTAGTGACAATATCCCCCTGCTTGTAGTCAATCTCCGCCAAGGCGGGATCTTCCATATGATCCTTGCAATATTGCTTCAAAGCCCGCGCCTTGGAAGCAAAGGAAGAAAGGGTCAGGATGCGGTTCCCCCGATTGATACCGAGAATTTTGGAAAGGGGACCGAATTCATGGGTGGGATAGTTTTCCCGATTCTGACGGATGTAGTGGTCGATACGGTAATGGGGATGCCCCTCCTCCCGCAGGATGTGACGGTAAAGGTCCTCCTCGGGCAGATAATGCATATAACCGCCTGCGCAGTGAACAATCTCACCAAACAGACCCTGTTTGACCATATTCAGAACCATCATTTCACGGCGGGCATAGCAGCAGTTTTCCAGCATCATACAGGGCTTGCCCGTTTCCTCGGAAACACGAACCAAATCAAAGCATTCCTGCAACGAATCGGCGCATCCCACCTCAATAGCGGCATATTTGCCCGCCTTCATGGCATCCATGGCAATCTGAGGGCGCCCCGACCAGCAGGTCATGATAATAAGAGCGTCGATGGAATCATCGGCAAGAATTTCATGATAATCCGAAATCGCCTTGGGAGAATAGCCACCCAGCTCTTGGACAATTGCACATCCCTTTTGTGCCCGCTCGGGGATCAGATCGCACATATAAACGAGATCCACATCGGGCATCAGCGCAAAATTCGCCTTCAGAACGCCGCAGCCGCGTCGTCCGAGACCAACATAACCGACTCTGATTTTTTCTTTCATTTCAAGTCCTCCCTGTCTGCAGGATTGATTTTACACCCTTATTATAATCCATTTGAAACAGTAAAACAATACAAAAAAAGACATGATATTTATGATTTTAGACAAAATCGAAAATTCAAAGAAACACCGCCCAACAGATCCCCGACAGACTGCGGGCAAAAATCCGTAAATCGTTATACAAAAACCGGAAAATAACCATTGACGTAACAACAAAAATCGTGTATAATAGAAACAACTTAACCAAGGAGGCAGATCAAATGTCCACAAAATTGTTTTACAACCAATTTGTCAACGATTGGATGCACGCCCTTCCCTTGGGCAACGGAAGAATCGGAGCCATGGTCTACGGAAACCCGGCGCGGGAAGTAATCGAAATCAACGAGGAATCCCTTTGGAGCGGTCGGCAGATCAAAGAACAGAATCATGCCACCCCGGAAGCCTTGGCGCAAATCCGAAAGCACATCTCCGATGAGCAACTTCAGGAAGCCTCAGATCTGAGCAAACAAACCTTTTTGTCCCACCCGGCACGGGTTCGGTTTTATGAAAGCTTCGGTGAAATTTTTCTGGATTTTCCCGACAAAACCGGATATACCGAATATCGAAAGGAACTGGAGCTGAAGGATGCCGTCGCCTCTTTTGCATGGAAAAAAGGGAACACTTCCTATCATAGCGAAAGCTTTGTCAGTGAAAAATACGATCTTTTTATCTACCGCATCACCGCCGATGCCCCCTTCTCCTGCAACGTGACCATAAAGCGGGAGCAGGACGCATACACCGCCGCAACCTCAGAAGACACGCTGCACCTCAACGGTCGTGTCACTTGGTTTGACGAAAACGACTACGGAAAAGGCGGCGAAGGGCTTACCTTCGGTGCGCAACTGAAGATTGAATCCGACGGAAACAAGAAAGCAAACCATGACTCTCTTTCCGTGGAAGGAGCCACAGTACTTACCGTATACGCAGCGTTTGCAACCAATTACAACGTAAAGCTCTACGACGTGGACGAAACCATCGATGTGCGGGGGAAGCTGAACGCCTGCATCGACGGGATTTCCAACCATACCTACGAAGAAATCAAAAAATCCCATCTGAAGGATCATGCCGCAAGCTACTCCGCCGTAGAACTGAAGTTGAACGCTCCCAATCAATCCGAAGTTTCCGTTACCGACCGTCTTCGGGCGATCAAAAAAGGCGGAACAGATCCGGATCTTTGTGTTCTTTATTATAATTTCGGACGATATCTTCTCACCGAATCCTCAGGGAAAAACTCCACCCTTCCCGCCAATCTGCAAGGAATCTGGAGTCACGGCTTCCGTCCTGCATGGGGCGCAGATTACCACACCAATATCAACGTACAGATGAATTACTGGCCTGCGGAGGCCGGGAACAGCTCCGACACCGTGTCATCTCTCACACATTTTGTAAAAATGCTTTCAAAATTCGGTGAAAGCACCGCAAAGGAACTGTTCTTCTCCGAGGGCTGGGCCATCAATCACACCACCGACATTTTCGGCAGGACAGGGATCCACGACCACGTCGGTTGCGGATTTTTCCCCATGGCAGGTCCGTGGATGTGCTTGTCCTTATGGGAGCATTATGAATATACCGACGATGTGGAATATCTAAACGAAATCTGGCCCATTCTGGAAGGTTCCTGCCGCTTCGTCTGCGGATATCTGACCGAAGAAGAGGATGGGTCTCTGGTGACATCTCCTTCCAACTCTCCCGAAAACTGGTTCTGGTACAATCACCCCGACGGCACACGAAAAAAGCAAACCTTGACCAAGGGGGCAACCTTTGATTTTGAGATCATTTACGCCCTGTTCACCCGTGTAAAATACGCTTGCACATTTCTGGGCAAGGATCCTTCTTTCGGCAAAAAACTCCAAAGCGTGCTGGACCGACTGCCCCCCTTGCGAATCAGCCAACGGTACGGCACCATCTGCGAATGGATCAAGGATTACGAGGAAGTGGAGCCGGGCCACCGTCACATCTCCCATCTCTTCGGTCTCTATCCCGCCGATCAGATCAACGAAACCGATCCCGCAATCTACGAAGCGGCAAAAAAAACAATTGCCCGCAGACTCAGCCACGGAGGAGGCCATACGGGATGGTCTCGCGCATGGACCGTCAATTTCTACGCCCGATTCAAGGAGGGCGATCAGGCGCTGCATCATCTGTATCAGCTGTTTGCTACCAATACGGAGGCCAATCTCTTTGACCTGCATCCGCCCCACATTTTCCAGATCGACGGAAATCTGGGCGCCACGGCAGGTATCAACGAAATGCTGATTCAAAGCCATCTGGGCACCCCCGGTCACCGCATCACAGAGCTGATTCCCGCTCTGCCCGCAGAATGGAAAGAGGGCTCTGTAAAAGGACTGAAGGCAAGAGGAAACTTCACCTTTGACTTTGCGTGGTCCGAAGGACAACTGACCGAAGTGACCGTCACGGCAGGAAACGACGGCGAACTTAGATGGAAACTGCCCGACGGCGCTGTTCCGCAGTCCGACGGGGAATACACCTTGAGCAAATCTGTCCTCTCCCGTACCATGCGCGCCGGAGAACAGGCCACATTCCGCTTCGAATAAAAGGAGAAAGCCGTCATGGAGACCCTGAATTTTCAATTTAACGGCCACAATGCCACCGTCATCCGTCCCGACAACCCCAACGGGAAATGGATCTGGAAAACGGAATTTCTCCACGCCTTCGACGAAGCGGAACGGAAACTGTGCGATATGGGGTATACCCGTGTCTACTATTCGGTCAGCGACAAATTCGGCAGTTTCGATGCAATACGAAAGATGCATAATTTCTATCGTTATGTAATAAAAGAATTCAATCTTTCGGAAACCTGCATTCTTTTCGGCTTCAGCCGCGGCGGCTTGTATGCCTTCAATTTCGCCATAACCTATCCGGAAGCTGTCGACAAAGTCTATCTGGATGCCCCGGTGCTGGACATGCGCACCTGGCCCCCCAAGAAAAGTCGGGACAGAGAACTGCTCTATGAAGAATTCGGGCTGACCGAAGAAACGCTGGAATGGTTTAAGGGGCACCCTATCGACAACATGGAGGAATTTTTTGCTCTGAAAATTCCTCTCCTTCTGGTGGCGGGAGGTGCGGACGAAGTTGTTCCTTTTCCCCAAAATGCGGGACGGATGCTCGAATTCTGCAAAGAGCGAGGCATTGAAATCACCTCTTTTGTCAAGCCCGAATGCGGGCATCATCCCCACTCCCTTACCGACGTCTCCCCCATTATCGACTTCGCGGAAGCATAACCCGAACACAAAACGCCTCGGACTGCACAGGTCCGAGGCGTTTTTTTTAACTCAGTTTTTCCGCAAATTGCAGAGCCTTATCGTGAGCAAGGGTCAAAAATTCCAAAGGAGAAAGGGATGCATAACGGTCATGGGTGGTACGGTTGGGCTTGCTTTGGGTGGTCAACTCCAAGGTCAGGAATCCGTCATACCCCACCGCCTTCATGCGCTTTGCGATGCCATCCCAATCGGCGATACCGTCAAAGGGAAGCAGATGGGCATCGTCAAGCCAAAAGATTTCAGGTCCCGTAATGCCCATATTATCGTTGAGATGAGTGCAGAACAGTTTTCCCTCAGCTCCGTATTTGGAGATCATATCAGCACTGCGATTATAGCACATTTCATGCCCCGTATCAATACAAAATCCGGCAGCAGGCGAGGAAAACAAACCGTCCCGAACCGCCTGCAAATAGGACTCTCCCTCCGTGTTCTCAAAGGCGATTTTGATACCAAGTTCCTCGGCACGCTTGACCAATTTTCCGAAGCGCTCCACCCCAAGGGAATTGGGATGCTCTTCTCTAAAGCCGATAAACACGTGGGTCACCATGATAGGAACCCGGACACGGGCGGCATTTTCCGCGCAAGCAATCAGCTCGGCTAAAGCGTTCTCTCCGTCCTCACCGCTCTCCCACATTTGATGCATCTTGGTAAAAGGTGCATGCACCGACTGATAGATCAGTCCCTCCTCCCGAAGACGGGAGGCCACGGTCATCACGTCGGTCACATCGGCGGAAACCCCGCTGAAGCAACCATCAAAGCCGGCGCGCTTGACCAAAGGAATCAAGTCAAGTGAAGAAACTCCTGCAACACAGGAAAGATTGACTGCGGTTTTCATAACATCATCTCCTTATTCGACAAAGCCCTTGTCCTTTTTCCATTGAATGAATTCTTCGTAATTACCCTTGTAATCCAACACACCGTCGGAACGAATCTCAAGAATACGGTCGGCTACGGTGTTGATCATTTCGTAGTCATGGGTGGTGAACAGCATCCCTCCCTTGAAGGCCTTCAGCCCGTCATTGACGGCGGTGATGGACTCCAAGTCCAAATGGTCGGTAGGCTGATCGAGAATAAGGAAATTGCTGCCGAACATCATCATACGGGAGAACATGCAACGAACCTTTTCGCCACCCGAAAGGACGTGGACGGGCTTGTAAACCGCATCCCCCGAGAAGAGCATGCGCCCTAAAAAGCCACGCAGATAGCTTTCGGTCTGATCCTTGGAATACTGACGCATCCAATCGATGATGCTATCGTTGCAATCTTCAAAATACTTGGTATTATCATGGGGGAAGTAGGAGGTGGTGATGGATTGTCCCCACTTAAATTCGCCCCCATCGGCAGATTCCTCTTCCATCAGAATGCGGAACAGAGCGGTTACAGCCAGCTCGTTACCCAAAACCGCAACCTTTTCGTTGCGGCCGAGGGTAAAGGAAAGGTTGGAAAACAAAGGCGTTTCATTCAGGGACTTGGAAAGCCCGGAAACCTCCAGAATATCCTTCCCCGCTTCCCGATCGGCTTCAAACCCGATGAAGGGATATCGACGGGAGGAAGCGGGAATTTCCTCCACGGTCAGCTTATCCAGCAGCTTGCGGCGGGAGGTTGCCTGACGGGATTTGGATTTGTTGGCGGAGAAGCGGGAAATAAATTCCTGCAGCTCGCGGATCTTTTCCTCATTTTTCTTGTTCTGCTGCTTGATCAGACGTTGAACCAACTGAGAAGATTCATACCAGAATTCATAGTTACCAACGTACATTTTGATGCCCGTAAAGTCGATATCCACAATATTGGTGCAGACATCATTCAAAAAGTGACGGTCATGAGAAACCACCAAAACGGTACCGAAATAATCGCTGAGAAAATCCTCCAACCACATCACAGCGTCAATATCCAAACCGTTGGTGGGCTCATCCAGCAGGATAATATCCGGATTGCCGAAGAGAGCCTGGGCCAAAAGCACCTTGATTTTTTCATTTTCATTCAGATCGGACATCTGAGAATACAGAATATCCTCGCTCAAGCCCAACCCCTGTATGAGACGGGACGCATCGGATTCCGATTCCCACCCGTTCATTTCGGCAAAAATACCCTCCAATTCCGAAGCACGGACCCCATCTTCGTCGGAAAAATCCTCCTTCATGTAAAGAGCGTCCTTTTCCTTCATCACCTCATACAGCTTTGGGTTCCCCATAATCACCGTATCCAGAACGGTATAGGCATCGTAAGCAAAGTGATCCTGCTTCAACACCGACATGCGGGTATCGGGGGCAATGGAAACCGACCCGGAGGAGGGCTCCAGTTCCCCGCAGAGAATGCGCAAAAAGGTGGATTTTCCCGCTCCGTTGGCGCCGATCACTCCGTAACAATTGCCGGGGGTAAACTGCAGGTCCACATTCTTAAACAGAAGCTGACCGCCGAAATTAAAGCTCAAATCGTTGACATTGATCATATCGTAAACTCCTTAAAATAATCGCGTATTTCTTCTTCCGATGCGGCAAAGGACCCTTGAATCATGGTTTCACTTCCGCCGCCTCTGCCCCCGAGGGCAGCATTGATTTCTTTCGCCTTGGCCCGCAGGTTTCCTCGGGCCGAAATAACGTATTTATATCCCTGCACCCCGTCTCCCGCAAGACAGACAAAAACACCGGTGCATTTCTTGATTCCTTCATTTGCGGCGGTGCGCATCACATCTCCGTCTGCGTCGGGCAGAAGGAACACAAGATTTCCCGCTCCGTCGGGGAGCATCGACAGGCGCATCAACCCATTCTCCTTCAGCGCCACAGAATAGGCACGGCGAAGATCGGCCATGTCCTTCTGCAGTTTTTCCGCCGCAGAAGAATTTTCCCCTCGAGGTGCGGAAAACAACGCAGACAAGGCCCGCTCGTCGGCACGGAGGGTTTCGTATTCCTTCAGCGCATCGCTTCCGCAACGGACGGTCAGGCGGGTGCCGCCCTTCCAACGGATGGCATCGGTGATGACAATGGCGCCGATCTCCCCCGTCCGCTTCACATGGGGCGCACAACAGGCACAGACATCAATACCTTCCACGGTGACAATGCGCACATCTCCCATCAGTTCCTTTTTGCTCCGATAGTTGATGGATGCCAATTCCTCTCTTGCGGGATAACGGCAAAGGATTTCACGGTTATCCCATACGGCGCGGTTGGCAGCCTTTTCCACAGCCGAAAGATCCGCAGGAGACAGCACACCACTGTAATCCATGGTCATAAACGAATCCCCGAGATGGAAGCCCACATTTTCATACCCCAGCATTCCATGAACGATGCCGGAAACGATATGCTCTCCCGAATGATTCTGCATCCGACGGAAGCGCTCCTCGAAATTCAGCCGTCCCGTCACCGTTGATCCCACCGTCAAGGGGGCATCGGTGCGATGATAAATCACATCTTCGCGAATCTGCGTATCCAGCACCGAAACCTCATTCAAGGTTCCCGTATCTCCGTACTGCCCACCCCCCTCGGGGAAAAAGGCGGTGCGGTCCAAAATCACATCATAGCCCTCCGCAGAGGGAGCACACGACAAAACCTTGGCGGTAAACACCGACAGATATGCGTCGATATCGTATAATTTCTCGGTCAAAACAGCTCCACCCTTCCTCACAGAATCGATTGCCTTCTCAGACAATCCCGCAGATCCGCCGCATCGACAAAAGCATGTCCGGCGATTCCGCATAACGCCGCATTGGAAACCAAATCCTCCCGATCATCAACAAAAAAACACTCGGAGGCGCGCAATCCGTAAGTCTCCAACAGATAAGAGAACAGGCGAAGATCCTGTTTCGATCCATGCGCTTCACAAGAAACCGCTCGTCCGTCGAAAAGCCGAAAAATTTCGTATTTTTCCCAAAGTCGGGCGAATCGCGGCGGAAAATCCGACACAATATAAAGACTGTAGCCCTTCCGCTTCAGTTCCGCAAGAAGATCGTACATCCCCTCAATCGGCGTATAGTGATCTGCAAACGTATCAAAATACATCTCTGCAATTTCCCGATCCGCCTCGGCAAACCGAGGAAGAAGTGCGTCCTTCATTTCCGCATCGGAAAGAAGCCCGTTGTCATATTTTTTCCAAAGAGCATCGCCGAAAAACGCATTATGAATCCGCTCCGCACGCTCATGATCCCCCAATTCCACTGCAAGATCCACCTTTGAATGAAGGTGCAACAACGTGTCGGAACAATCAAAAAGCAGACTTTTTATCATTAAATCAATCCTCCCGATATACACTTCACATCTTGCCAATCATTATACCATAAATCGATGGAAAAATCAAGTCCCAAAACAAAAGACCGGCCGAAAAAATTCAGCCGGTCTAACGTTCTAAAAATCAGCGAAGAATAATCAGATTGACGGAATGAGGCGAAAGCTTCACGGAAACGGTCCCTCCGGAGAGAATTGCTTCCCCCTCGGTGATACGAACCTCTTCCCTGCCGATATCGTTGTAAGAATCCTTGGACGGACCGTTCACGGTATAAACCGTTGAGGAGGAATATCCCTCGGGAAGGGGAATTTCGATCTCTTGGGTGACCGCATCGGACTTGTTGACCGCCGAAAGGGTCAAAGCCCCGTCGCAGGAACGTACCGCGGCGGCAAGATCGACCATTTTAACCTGCTGACCACCCATGGTTTCTTCGGAGCACTTGTCCGTCCAAAAATCCACGGAAATATCTCCCATGTGATGGGTCATCAACTCAAAAACGTAATAGGTGCTCCGCTTCACAATGCCACCGTCATAAGTAAAGATCGGGCCGCATGTATTGAGCAGGGGCGCAAAATTCGCCATTTTAACCATATCACAATTTCGGATACATTCATTCAGGAAGCAAGCGGTAAACACCGCATCCGCCATGGTATAGGTGGAATTAATATCGTTTTTATCGCGGGCTTTCAGGAATTCGTCATTTTCCAGACCTGCACCCAGATTCTGGTGAATTCCGGGATGATGCCAACCCCGCGGATTCCATTCGTCATAGGCAATTTTAATTCTCTTCTCCAAGCCGAGCATCATCAAAGTGCCACGAACCTTTACGATGGAATTCCGAACCTTTCCGGTACGCCCCATCATCGTTTCATAATCAGACGGCGCATATTCCCAGGAATTTTGCAAAGCATCATAATAAACGTGAATGGAGATCCAATCCAAAAAATTGCCCGCCTTTTGCAGCAGCTTCAAATTCCAGTTGGGATCGGTCAAAGCCGCAGCGGAAAGCTCAATAGTAGGATCCACATGCTTCATCATCTTGGCAGATTCCAGAACCAGTCGACTCCATTCCTCGGCATCCTTCGCACCAAGCTCCCATGCACCGTAGTTTTCATTGCCGATGCTCCAATATTTTACGGCATGAGGTTCGGGAAATCCGTTTTCAATGCGCTGCTTTGCATATTCTCCCTGCTCCTTCAGGTTACAGTATTCCACCCAATCGCTCATTTCTTCCGCAGTTCCCGTCCCTGCGTTGGTGCAGATATAGGGAGCACAATCGATCTTACGGCAGAATTTGATGTATTCATCTGTGCCGAAGGTGTTGGGATCCTCCATCCGCCAAGCCTTATCATAAAAAGGCATGCGATTTTTCCCGACTGCTTTTTTCCAGTGATAGGAAGAAACAAAACAACCTCCCGGCCAGCGAAGAACAGGCACCTTAATATTACGCATTGCATCCAAAACATCGGTTCGAAGACCGTCTTCATCCGCAAAGGGAGACGCAGGATCATAAACCCCACCGTAAATCTGACGGTGAAAATGCTCAATAAAATGACCGTAGACCATGGGGTTAACTGTTCCGTAAATACGGTGCGGATTGACATAACATTTCATACTTTTTGAACCCTTTCTGAATTTTTCACTTTTTGTCTTATTATACACTTGATTTTGCAGGTTGTCTATGATATATTATACTTAAAGTTTGACATATCATACTTTGGAGGTGTTTTATGTTCGTCAATCATTGCGGCATAAATTTCCGACATCGGAATTTCCGCATTCGACGCCCCGAGGGGTCGAAGGATTATCTGTTCTTGTACACCAAGACCCCTGCCATTTTTACTTTAGACGGCAAGGAGATTCCCGTACCAAAAAACACCGTTTTTCTGTACAAAAAAAATTCGCCCCAATTTTTTCGCGGAGCAGAAGAGATTTATATCAACGATTATATTCATTTCAACACGGAATCTGAAGCGGACGAAGCCTTTTTGGCAGGGCTGGATCCGATCTACAACACACCCATATCTCTGCCCGATGTTTCGGATTTCATGAGTGTCCAGCAGAAAATCGTCTACGAGACTAAAAACAGGTCTACGTATTCTCGGGAAGCCATCGATGCCCTTCTGCGGTATTTTCTGATAAAACTGACAGAAGCCACATCTCGGATCCGCTACGAAAGCCGGACACTTGACAAAATAAATCATTTACGAAACGAAATTTACGACGAACCGGATCTTCCATGGAGCGTCAAAATGATGGCTCAACGAGTCAATTTTTCCCCCTCATATTTTCAAAAAATCTATCGGGAAATATTCAACATACCCTGCATGACAGATGTGATCTCTTCCAGGATCGAACGGGCAAAATCCTTGCTGATGCTGACAGACCTGACTGCCCGACAGATCGCCGTCGCCTGTGGATATGAAAACGAGACCCACTTTTCCCGCCAGTTCCGACAAATCACAGGAAAAACACCCGGTGAATACCGAAAAACCTAAAAAAGCGCTTGCCCGGCAAGCGCTTTTTTTTTGGGATTATTTGTTTTTCTCAATGAGATAGAAGAAAGGGCAATCGGGAGCATTGACAATGCGAAGGCAGCTGACACTGTATTGCTTCGGGGGCAATGCGGACAGTTCCTCCTGCAGCATCTCCCCTTCCAGGCGCCCTTCCTCATGTCCGGGATAAACGGCGATCAAAAGCGCTCCCTTGGATGCCAGCGAAGACAGCGCCCAGCGAACGGCGGGCAGAGTGGTCTGCCGCAGAGTGGTGATTCCCTTATCTCCTCCGGGCAGAAAACCCAGATTAAAAATACCCACATCAATGGGCTCGGAAACGTAATCCGATGCGGTATGATGGGAAGCACAGATCAGCCGATAGTTTTCAAAAGGCGCCTCCAGCTTCATCCGTTCCGCCGTGCGAGCCACCGCTTCGGGCTGAATATCAAAGGCATATACCCTGCCCTTTTGACCCGCTCTGTGGGAAAGCCAAAGGGTATCGTTTCCGTTTCCCATGGTGAAATCCACCGCAACACATCCCTCAAAAACATGGGTCGCAAGGAATGCTTTTTCGGTTTCTCGCAGATTCAGCATGATTTGCCACCCGTCAGATAAGCAATGGCCCAGGCTCCGTCAACCACCTCGGGGGAGGGTTCGGAAAAGGCAAATCGGGAACAAACCGCATCAAACTGTTCCCGTGTCACCTTGACAGACAAATTGCCGTCGGGACAGAGGAACAAAATTCCAAAATCTTCGTTATCGGGGAAAAACAACGCATCGGTGACCGTTTTTTGAGGATGGGCCCGCCGCACCTCCTCGGCCATATAAAGCTTAATGACCTCCACCGTCCGATCGTCCAGCCCCTGAGAAAAGATCTGCGCCTTTTCGCACAGACGGGCGGGGGAAGAAACAAATCGGCGACGGATTCGGGAATCCTTCCCAAAAGCAACAAGGGCAGAAAGGGCCTCGTCCACAGCCTTCTTCTCTTCCTCACAGGTGATATTGCACACCGCCACGGTATGTCCTTCGTCCACCCAGAGAAGATAATGATTAAAATGCATCTCCTCCCCGCAATGAGGACAACGGTAGGCAAACAGACTTCCGTCGGTCAGATTGGCTTCCCGATCCTCGGGACGGCCGTAATCCACCTGCAAAATCACACGGGCGGTAAATTCTTTTCCGCAATGGCGGCAGGTCATGGGTCTGCGTTCGGAACGCATACAAACACCCCTTCCATTTTTCGTACCTTATTAGTATACCATATTTTTACAAAAAAAGCAACCCCTAAAATGCAAACCGACGAAAACAAAAAAATACCCGAAAAACAACTTTAAAAAAGCTCGTCCCTCGGAAGGATCCGAGGGACGAGGTAAATGTAAATTTAAATGTTACAGGCAAGAGACAACGAAGGCGCGGAAGACTTCACTGCCGGTATTTTCGTCGAAGACGGCGGTGTTTTTCAGAATAGCATCGCAGACCTCGTTGATACGGCTGCGGACGGCGGCTTCGGCCTCTTCGGGGGTCAGGGAATTACCATGGCGGGAAAGAAGCAGCTCGATCATCTCACGGTGGACCTGCATATCCTCGGCCAAAGCATCTCCGTCATAGGGCTTGCCGCAAAGATAGGCGGCGGCTTCCTTGAAAAGCTGGCGGTTGAGGCGGGCGGGGAGAATATAAAGCCCCATGGCCTCGATCAAACCGATGCTTTCCTTCTTGATGTTGTGGTATTCGGGATGGGCGTGGAAAATGCCGTCGGGATAGGTCTCGTCGGTGCGGTTATTTCTCAGAATCAGATCAATGATATAGCCCGTTTCGGTGCGGCGAACCACGGGAGAACAGGAGTTATGCTTCTCCCCTGCGGATTCGGAAAGAATCCCCAGCGCGGCATTGTTATAATCCTTCCAAGCCTCGATCATGCGGGCGGCGGTGGCGAGAATGGCCTCACGATCGTCGGACTCAAAGCGGACAACGCTGTTATACCATTCGAGAATGCCCACCTTCACCTTCGCATCGGGGGCAGAGAGGACGGTACGATAGTCGGCACGGTGCATGGGCATCTGCTCCAGACCGCCCTGATAGTGATCATGAACCAACAGAGAGCCGCCGATGCGGGGCAGAGCCGCGTTGCTGCCGATGAAATAATGAGGATACTGATCCACAAAATCCATCAGACGGCGCAGGGCGGTGGTATTAACAATCATGGGAGTATGTTCGGTATTGATGATGATGGCATGCTGATAATAGTATGCATAGGGAGAGAACTGCCAGAAGAAGGGGGTTCCGTCCAGCGTTACATCGATGGTGCGCAGGGTATCGCGAACGGTGCCGTGTCCCGTAAAGCCTTCGTTCTGACGGCAGATCACGCAGGAGGGGTAGCCTGAGGGCTTTTTATGAAGCATGGCGGCGGATTTTTTATTGTCCACCTCGGGCTTGGAAAGGTTGACGGTGATGACCAGGTCGGCCTTTTCGCCCTTTGCATCCCAGCGCAGGTTCTTTTCGATGGCGGAGCGCTTGACGTAATCGGTCTTTTCGCAATAATCATGGAACCAGTCTGTGGCGGCCTTCAATCCGAGGGAAGCCTTTTTCTCCTCGAAGACGGCCTGCACCTGAGAGGGTCGCAGGGAAACGGTGTCCATCAAACGGGAGGAGAAGGCCTCGGTCTGTCCTTCGTCAATGATGCCCTTTTCCACGGCATAGGCAAGAATCGGCTCCAGAACCGCATCGGGACCGGTCATACCTTCCACGGAAGGAATAGGTTCGTCGGCACCGCAATCGTCCAGATTCAAAAGAAGCAGGAGACGGTTGAAGGTGTAGTATTCATCTGCTTTCGGAAGCATGCAATAGGCCTTTGCATACTCCACCAATTGTTTGAGGTTGGTCTGTATCATTGGTTTTACTCCCCTTTATAAACTTACGTCTCTATTATACCGCACAATTCCCCGTTTGTCAACGGGGAAAGGCAAAAATATCAACTTTTTTTCGATAATGCGCGCATGGCATTAAGAATTGCCAGTACAGAAACCCCCACATCGGCAAAAACGGCGTACCACATGTTGGCCACACCGGTGGCGCAGAGGATCATAACAAGGATTTTGATCCCGATGGAGAAGACCAGATTCTGAAGAACAATGCTCCGTGTTTTCCGAGCAACCCCCACCGCAACGGGAAGAGCGGAAAGGTCGTCATGCATCAAAACCACATCGGCGGCTTCAATGGCAGCATCGGAGCCCATAGCCCCCATGGCAACCCCCACATCCGCCGAAGCCAGGACGGGAGCATCGTTCATACCGTCGCCCACAAACACAACCGTCCCCTTTGCCCCGTCGGAAACCTCCTTCAGCGCAAGAACCTTATCTGCGGGGAGAAGGTCGGCTTTATAGGAATCCACACCACATTCTTCTGCCACTCCTGCGGCGGCACGGTGTGAATCCCCCGTCAGCATCACCGTACGGCGCACTCCCAAGACACGCAGGGAGCGCAGGGCCTCCACGGCATTTTCCTTCAAACGGTCGGCAATGGTGACCACACCAAAGCAGCGGTGGGCATCGGCAACAAAAATATGTGTCCCCACGGTTTCCGTATCCATGGGAACAAAGCCTTGCATCCGCATCCAGCGATCATTTCCCACAGAATACCGTTGTCCGTCCACTACAGCACTGACACCGAAGCCTGCCGTCTCCTCAAAGGCGGAAACACGTTCTTCGGACAGTTCTCCCTTCCACCCCTCCCGCAGAGATCGGGCGATGGGATGATTGGAAAACTGCTCGCAGAGTGCGGCGATTTCCAACACATGCTCCGGGTCTTCTCCCCGAACATCGGTCACCTCGAACACACCACGGGTCAAGGTTCCCGTTTTATCGAAAACCACCGTATCCGCATGGGCAAGAGCCTCCAGACGGTCGGAGCCCTTAATCAGAATCCCTTTGCGGGAGGCGCCGCCGATTCCCCCGAAATAGGTCAGAGGAACCGAAATCACCACCGCACAGGGGCAAGAAACCACCAAAAATTCCAGCGCACGATAGATCCATTCCGACCAACCACCCAGCACCAAAGGCGGCACAATCCCCACAAACAGGGCAAGGATCAGCACAAGAGGAGTATACCAACGGGCGAAGGAGGCCACAAAGGTCTCGGTTTTTGCCCGATTTGCGGTGGCATCCTCCACCAAGGCAAGGATTTTGGAGGCCGTGCTCTCCCCGAATTCCTTTTCCACCCGAAGCATCAGAACCCCGGAGAGATTCACACAACCGCTGATGGCAGGATCTCCCACGGCAATATCCCGCGGCAGGGATTCTCCCGTCAGAGAACGGGTATCGAGAGAGGAAGCCCCCTCCATAACAACGCCATCCAAGGGGATTTTTTCCCCCGGAAGTACACGGATGGTCTCTCCCACGGCAATTTCATCGGGAGACACCGTAATCCACGCTCCATTCCGCAAAACGGTGGCTTCATCGGGACATAGGGTCATCAGCTCCGCCACGGAATTGCGGCTTTTGCCCACGGCATAACTCTCAAAAAGTTCCCCCACGGCGGAGAAAAGCATCACCGCCACGCCTTCCGCAAATTCGCCCAGCACAAAAGCGCCCAAGGAAGCCACGGTCATAAGAAAGGTCTCGTTCATCCATTGTCCGTGAATCAAAGACAAAAAAGCGGATTTCAGCACGGGAAACCCGACGATGAGATAGGGAATCGCAAAGGGAATCGCCCGCCACCATCCCGACAGGGGCAGGAAGAAGGCGACGGCAAAGAATGCGCCTGCCGCAAGGATGCGGATCAGATCCCGTTTTTGACGGCGGGTCATGCCGGAATCTCGCAATCGGGCTCAACCTTCTTGGCGATTTTCTTCGCCTCGATGAGCACCGATTCCAGCATGCCGTCCTCCACCTCAAGATTCAGTTTCATGGTCATAAAGACAATTTTTGCGTCAATGACGCCGGGAATTTTTTTGATTCCCTCTTCGATTTTGCGGGCACAGTTGGCGCAACAGAGATTTTCGATGCGAAAGGTCTTTTTCATAATACATTACTCCCATGTAAATTATTCTTCAATATGGTTCATACCTTGATCAATAATGGTACGGACATGGTCATCGGCCAGAGAATAAAAGACGGTCTTCCCTTCCCGACGGCATTTGACCAGGCGGGACTGCTTCAACACCCGCAGCTGATGGGAGATGGCTGAGGTGGTCATATTCAGGCATTGGGCCAGGTCACACACACAGACCTCCGCCTCAAACAGAACATAAAGGATCTTGATACGGGTGGAATCCCCGAAGACTTTGTAAAGCTCCGCCAGATCATACAAGGTCTCCTCGGGCGGCATATTCTCCTTCACCTTTTCAATCAACTCGGGGTGAACGTGCATATATTCGCAGGTTTCCTCATGGCAATCGTGAATGTGTTCCGACATAAAAGTCTCCTTTCATTTGAATGATTGTTCAATTGTTATTATACACACCTCGACAAGATTTGTCAATACATTTGAGCAAGTGTTCAATTGTTTGTCACAAAAAAAGCATGAACTACGAAACGATGATGAATAAACGTTGATCCTACCTATGACAGAAAAAAAACAAACACCTTGACGACCCCGACGGGAGGACAAGGTCGGCACAGTATTCCCGATCCACGGCGGGAAATAAAGCTACGGTGTTTGAGATATTTTTCAATGGCAGATATTGACAAATCCTAAAAAATATGATAGAATGGAGGCAAATCATTCCTCTATCGGAAATTCAAGTGAACTCGGGAGAAGCCCGACAGAAAGGAGCAAAATTATGCACGAAATTTTCCCCATGGGATTCTGGGGTACCCAAGCCATTGATGACGTTCCGCTGTCCGATGTTGCGGATTGGGCGGCTTGCGGAATGACCTTGACCGTCGCTCCGCATTACGCACCCGACCCCGAACGCAAGAAAAAACTCCTCGCACTTCTCGACGAATGCCACGCCCACGGCATCCGACTCATCCTCTCCGACAGCCGCACAACCTGGCACGGTGCCGCAAGCGATCCTGAGGGATACCGCGCAAAGGTGGCCGAAGCGGTTGCTGATTTTGGCAGCCATCCTGCGGTTTTCGGCTTCCACCTCGGTGACGAGCCCCGTCACGACAGCTTCGCTGACATTAAAGCAGCCGCCGCCATTCAGCTTGAGCTTGCCCCGCACCTGACCCCCTATCTCAATCATTTTCCCGGTTGGCACGTTCACCTGCCTCTTTGGGGATGCGAAAGCTTTACCGAGTGGACGCACGAAGTGATTCCTTCCCTCGGCGTTCCGTTGATCTCCTTTGATAACTACACGCAAATGAACCCCTTCGGAAACGGCGAGGGCGTCGACGCTTATTACAACAGTCTGCGCGTCTTTTCGGAAGCGGCGGCTGTCATGAACGTACCCTTCTGGAGCATCGTCCTTTCGGTTGGTCATTTCCGTTATCGCTGTCCGAACGAGGACGACATCCGCTGGCAGCTTTACACCTCCGTCATCCACGGAGCGAAGGGCATCATCTGGTTCTACTACCGAATGATGCGCTCGCATATCAACTACCGCAACGCGCCCGTCAACGAGCTTGGTGAAAAGACGGAAACCTGGACCTGGCTCTCCCGTCAGCTTCGTCTTTTCCACAAAACCTACGGCGCGCTGATGATGCGTCTGACGCACCGCGCAAGCTGGCATCTCGGCAGGGCTTACGGCGGCTGGGAGAGCTGGGAGGACGGCGTTCACACATACGTCAAGCATTTCACCTCGGACCACGGACTCCACGGCGTAATCAGCCGCTTTACCGATGAAAAGGACAACGAATACGTAGCGATCCTCAACAACGATCAAAAGGAAAGCGGAATGTTCCATCTTGTCCTCAACACGTCGGTCAAGCGCATTTGGCGCATCTGCTTCGGCGGTGTCGAGCATGATGTTGCCACAGACCATTGGGACGCCAATTACCGCATCACGGAAGACGGAAATATCATTTCCGGCACCTGGCTCGCACCGGGTCAGATGGAAATCTACCGCCTTGAGATCGATGAAAGATAAATCAGCGTAAGTGCAGATGAGATATTGGCGACCGGGGAAGGGGTTTTCTTACGATGAAAAGTGAACCCCGAAATTCCGCCGCAAGCACTTGCGGCGGCCGACAAAAACCATGAAAAGGCGATCCTCAAAGAGGATCGCCTTTCTTGTATTCTGTTAGTTGTCCCTTTCGTCGCGGTCGAGCTTTTCCACGAGGGCGTTGAGGGCCTTAGCGCGGTGGCTGATGCGGTTTTTCTCCTCGGGGGAGATTTCCGCAGAGGTCATGCCATACTCGGGAAGGAAGAAAATGGGATCATAGCCGAAGCCGTTTTCTCCGCGGGGGTTGTCGATCACTTCCCCGTGCATCTCCCCTTCCGCGCTGAGGATGGATCCGTCGGGATAGGCGAGGACAATGGCACAGGCGTAATGGGCGGTGCGATCGTCCTTGTCCCGCAGATTTTTGATCAGCAGTTGGTTATTGGCCTCATCGTCCCCGTGTCCCCCCGCATAACGGGCGGAGTAGACTCCCGGCTCGTTGTTGAGGGCATGGGCACAGATGCCGCTGTCGTCCGCAAGGGCACAGCACCCCGAGATCTCGGCGATCTCGGTGGCCTTTTTGCGAGCATTTTCCAAAAAGGTGGTGCCATCCTCCACGGTTTCATGATCAATCTTCGCCTCCCGCAGAGAGAGAATCTCTTCAAAACGGGAGCCTAAAATCTGCTTGATCTCGCGGATCTTATGGGCATTGTTGGATGCAATAATCAGTTTCATGGCGATTAAAAGAGGCCGGAGATCTTACCGTCTTCGTCCACGTCGATGCGTTCAGCGGCGGGAACCTTGGGAAGACCGGGCATGGTCATAATATCACCGGTGAGAACCACGATAAAGCCGGCACCTGCGGAAACCTTCACGTTACGGACAGTAACGGTGAAGCCCTCGGGAGCGCCCAACTTCATGGGATCATCGGAGAAGGAATACTGGGTCTTAGCCACACAGATGGGCAGATTGCCGAAGCCCAGCTCGGTCAGACGGGCGATCTGAGCCTTGGCTGCGGGGAGAACGGAAATACCGTCACCGCCGTAGACCTTGCGGACCACTGCGTCGATGCGATCTTCGATGGTGCCGTCCAGCTCATAGGAGAAGGTGAAATCACCCTGTTCTTCTTCGCAGAGACGAACCACTTCCTTGGCAAGCTCCTTGCCGCCTTCGCCGCCGTTGGCCCAAACGGTGGACAGAACGGTGTTGACGCCCAGCTCACGGCACTTGGCAACGATGAAGTCGATTTCCGCATCGGTATCGGTGGGGAAGCGGTTGACAGCAACCACGCAGGGCAGTTTGTAAACATTCTTAATGTTGGAAACATGACGCAGAAGGTTGGGAATACCCTTTTCGAGGGCAACCAGATCCTCGGTGTTCAATTCGGTCTTGGCAAGTCCGCCATGCATCTTCAGAGCGCGGACGGTGGCAACCACAACCACAGCGTCGGGAGTCAAACCGGCGGTGCGGCACTTGATGTCCAAGAACTTTTCAGCACCGAGATCGGCGCCGAAGCCTGCTTCGGTAACCGCATAATCGCCCAGCTTCATAGCCAGCTTGGTGGCGGTAACGGAGTTACAACCGTGGGCGATGTTGGCGAAGGGACCGCCGTGAACCAATGCGGGAGTGCCTTCCAGCGTCTGAACCAGGTTGGGCTTGAGGGCGTCCTTCAGAAGGGCGGCCATAGCACCCTGAGCCTTGATGTCGGCGCAGGTGACGGGTTTATCATCATAGGTATAACCAACGATAATACGGGAGAGGCGTTCCTTCAGTTCGGTGATAGAACCGGAAAGGCAGAGAACTGCCATGATTTCGGAGGCAACGGTGATGTCGAAGCCGTCTTCACGGGGAACGCCGTTGACCTTGCCGCCCAGACCGTCCACAACAAAACGAAGCTGGCGGTCATTCATATCCACGCAACGCTTCCATGTGATCTTGCGAGGATCGATGCCGAGGGTATTGCCCTGATGGATATGGTTGTCCAGCATGGCGGCCAACAGGTTGTTGGCAGCACCGATGGCATGGAAGTCACCGGTGAAGTGAAGGTTGATATCCTCCATGGGGACGACCTGTGCGTAACCGCCGCCGGCGGCACCGCCCTTGACCCCGAAAACGGGACCGAGGGAGGGTTCACGGAGAGCAACCATGACGTTTTTGCCGATCTTGCGAAGGCCGTCGGCCAGACCGATGGTGGTGGTGGTCTTCCCTTCCCCGGCGGGGGTGGGCGTCATAGCGGTAACAAGGATCAGTTTGCCGTTCTTTTTGTCGCTTTCCTTCATCAGGGAAAGATCAACCTTTGCCTTGTATTTGCCGTATTGTTCCAGATATTTGTCGTCAATACCTGCGGTTTTTGCGATTTCGGTGATGGGGAGCATTTTGCACTGCTGTGCGATTTCAATGTCGGAAAGATAAGCCATTGGAATGTTCTCCTTTTCTTATTTCTTAAAATATTCTACTGCGGATTTGAAGAGCTTCATGTCGTATTCGCCGGGGACGTTGCGGTACAGACCGTTGCCGATACGTTCGGAATGGCCCATCTTACCCAATACACGGCCGTCGGGCGAGGTGATACCCTCGATGGCGAAAATGGAACCGTTGGGATTGAAGCGGACATCGGCGGTGGCATTGCCCGCAAGGTCCACATACTGGGTGGCAACCTGACCGTTGTTGATCAGTTCCCGTGCCAGAGATTCGCTTGCAAAGAAGCGACCTTCCCCGTGAGAAATGGCAACGTTGTACACATCACCCACGTTGGTATTGGCAAGCCAGGGAGACTTGTTGGAGGCAACACGGGTGCGGACGATACGGGACTGGTGACGACCGATGACGTTGTAGGTCAAGGTGGGGCAAGCTTCATCGGTATCAATGATCTTGCCGTAGGGAACGAGGCCCAGCTTGACCAAGGCCTGGAATCCGTTGCAGATACCCAGCATCAGACCGTCCCGATCTTCCAACAGTTTGGTAACCTCTTCCTTAATGGCGGCGTTGCGGAAGAAGGCGGTGATGAACTTACCCGATCCATCGGGCTCGTCCCCGCCGGAGAACCCGCCGGGAATGAAGATCACCTGAGAATCCTTGATCTTGCAGGCAAATTCCTCCACACTCTTGGCGATTGCTTCGGAGGAACGGTTCTTGACCACAAAGATCTCGGGTTCGGCCCCTGCATCGGAAACGGCGCGGGCAGAGTCATATTCACAGTTGGTTCCGGGGAACACGGGAATCAGCACCTTGGGCTTAGCCACCTTGACGGCGGGAGCCACACGGACAGATGCGGGAGAGGAAACTGTTTCAACGGGGATCTTTGCGTCGGGAATGTTGCAGGCGTAAACCGATTCCAGTTTGTCCTCGTAAGCCTTCTGCAGGTCGGCGAGGGAAACAGATTCATCCTTCCGGGTGATCACGCCCTTGTCGGTAACGGTACCGATCAGACGGGCACCTTCCACATCTTCGGTCACCTCCATGACGAAGGAGCCGTATTCATAACCGAACAGGCACTTGGGGCATACCGTGTCGGCGAAATCAAAGCCAAAGCCGTTGCCGAATGCCATCTTCATGACTGCGGCACCGATACCACCCATGCCGGGAGTGTAGCAAGACAAGACCTTGCCCGCCCGCATAAGCTCGGTCACGCGACGGAAGAGGGACAGGAGGGATTCGGTGTTGGGAAGACCGTTTTCATCATATTCGGGAGAAAGGCAAACCACCTTGCTGCCCGCTTTCTTGAATTCATTGGAAATGATGTTCTGCACCTTTTCAGTGGTGATTGCAAAAGAAACGAGGGTGGGAGGAACATCCAGATCTTCGAAGGTACCCGACATGGAGTCCTTACCGCCAATGGCGGCGATCTTCAGATCCTTCTGCGCCTTGAAAGCACCCAACAGGGCGGCCATAGGCTGTCCCCAACGCTTGGAATCCTTGCCCACGCGCAGGAAATATTCCTGGAAGGTGAGGTAAACATCCTCGTAAGAAGCGCCGGTGGCAACCAGCTTGGCAGCGGATTCCACCACGGCAAGATAAGCGCCATGATAGGGAGACTTTTCGGTGATGTAGGGATTGTAGCCCCAAGACATGACCGAGCAATCGTCGGTGTGCCCCTTTTCCAGGCTGATCTTATGAACCATGGCCTGAATGGGAGTCTGCTGATGCTTACCGCCGAAGGGCATAAGCACCGTGCCCGCGCCGATGGTGGCGTCGAAGCGCTCGGACAGACCGCGCTTGGAGCAGGTGTTCAGATCGGTGGCTACGTTGTACAGATTTTCGGTAAAGGAGCCGTTGATGGCGGGCTTGAAGGACACGGGAGCGGCAACGTCAATATCGATATGTTTTTCCGCACCGTTGGAATTCAAAAATTCGCGGCTGACGTCACAGATGGTCTGCCCGTTCCAATACATCTTAAGACGGGGATCTTCCTTGACGGTGGCAACAACGGTGGCTTCCAGGTTTTCGCTCTCGGCGATTTCCAGGAAACGAGCCACATTTTCTTCGGCAACCACAACAGCCATACGTTCCTGGGATTCGGAAATGGCCAGTTCGGTGCCGTCCAAACCTTCGTATTTCTTTGGTACTTTATTCAGATCGATTTCCAGGCCGTCGGCCAATTCACCGATGGCAACAGAAACACCGCCTGCGCCGAAGTCATTGCAGCGCTTGATCATAACGGCGGCTTCCCCGTTGCGGAACATACGCTGAAGCTTGCGTTCCTCGGGAGCATTCCCCTTCTGAACCTCTGCGCCGCAGCTTTCCAGAGAAGCAACGGTGTGGCTCTTGGAGGAACCGGTGGCACCGCCGCAACCGTCGCGACCCGTACGACCGCCCAGAAGGATAACCTTATCGCCGGGAGCGGGGAAATCGGGCTTGGAGTGATCTTCATGCACCGCACCGACAACTGCACCGATTTCCATGCGCTTGGCCGCATAGCCGGGATGGTAGAGCTCGTCCACCATGCCGGTGCAAAGACCGATCTGGTTACCGTAGGAAGAATAACCGGCGGCGGCAGTGGTGACAATCTTGCGCTGAGGAAGCTTACCCGTCATGGTTTCCTCCACAGGCTTCAAAGGATCGGCGGCCCCCGTCACGCGCATAGCGGCATAAACGTAAGCGCGGCTGGCCAGAGGATCGCGGATAGCACCACCGATACAGGTGGCAGCGCCGCCGAAGGGCTCGATCTCGGTGGGGTGGTTGTGAGTTTCGTTCTTAAAGAGCAAAAGCCAGGGCTGCTCTTCCCCATCCACGGTCACAGTCATGCGAACCGTACAAGCGTTAATCTCTTCCGATTCGTACAGTTTGTCCAGATAACCGTTCTTGTGCAGGTATTTGCCCGCCAAGGTACCGATATCCATCAGATTGATGGGCTTGGTGCGTCCCAATTCCTTACGGGTGGCGATATATTCATCGTAGGCGCTCTGTAAAAGAGCATCCTCGAACTTCACATTGTCGATAGTGGTAAGGAATGTGGTATGGCGGCAGTGATCGGACCAGTAGGTATCGATCATGCGGATTTCAGTGATGGTGGGGTTACGGCCTTCGGTTTTGAAATAATTCTGACAGAAGGTGATGTCGTCCAGATCCATGGCAAGACCAAGGGACTTAACCAGGGCATCCAGTCCGTCCCGATCCAGTTCCAAAAATCCATCCACGGTGGCAACCGATTCGGGGATATTCACCGAAAGGGCCAGCGTATCGGGCTTTTCCAGACTCGCTTCACGGCATTCCACAGGGTTAATGACGTGATGGCGGATGGCGGCGATTTCTTCTTCGGAAAGATCTCCTTCCAAAATATAGATCTTCGCCGTGCGGACAAGGGGACGTTCCCCTTGACTCATAATCTGGATACACTGGGCGGCGGAATCGGCACGCTGGTCGAACTGACCGGGCAGATATTCCACTGCAAACACCGTGCCCCCTGCCGCATCGTAATCGGCGGTGGCAACATCCACCTGAGGTTCGGAAAAGACGGTGTTGACCGCTTTTTCAAAGAGCTCTTCCCCGATGCCTTCCACATCGTAGCGGTTCAGAATACGAACCTTTTCCAAAGAAGCGATGCCGAGAAAACCGCGGACATCCTCCAGAAGTCCGTTGGCCTCATGGGCAAGTTCGCCCCGTTTTTCAACATAAACACGATATACCATAATAACTCCTCAATTCAATGCCTTCAATGCACGGGCACCGATGTCCTTGCGGCAAAAAGCATTTTCGAAAGAAATTTCATTGACAGCTTGATACGCAGCGTTGAGCGCCTCAGGCAGGGTCTCCCCTGTTCCGGTCACGCCGAGAACTCGGCCGCCGGAGGTGAGCAGCTTGTCATCGACAAGCTTTGCACCCGCCACATAAACTCGGTCGGCGACGGTTTCGGGAAGGGTGATTTCATACCCCGTTTGATATTTTTGGGGATATCCCGCAGAGGCCATTACCACACAGGCACAGGATCCGTCACGGAACTTGACCATGTCCTCGGTCAGGGTTCCGTCGGTTGTGGCCTTCATTACGGTGAGAAGATCGCTTTCCAGCAGAGGAAGCACCACCTGAGTCTCGGGATCGCCGAAACGGCAGTTGTACTCAATCACCTTGGGGCCCTTGGGGGTGAGCATGAGACCGAAATAGAGGCAACCCTTGAAGGTTCTACCCTCGGCATTCATGGCATCGATGGTGGGCTTGAAGATGGTCTTCATACACACATCGGCAATTTCAGCGGTGTAATAGGGGTTGGGGGCAATGGTACCCATACCGCCGGTGTTCAACCCTTCGTCATTGTCCAATGCTCGTTTGTGATCCATGGAGGAAACCATGGGAACCACGGTTTTCCCGTCGGTAAAGGAAAGCACCGAAACCTCAGGGCCGGTCAAAAATTCCTCAATAACAACGCGGCTTCCGCTTTCCCCAAAAATTTTATCCTCCATCATGGAGCGCACCGCATCGGTAGCCTCCTCACGGGTCATGGCGATGACCACACCCTTGCCGAGGGCAAGCCCGTCGGCCTTGATGACGGTGGGAATGGGGGCGGTTTTCAGGTATTCCAGCGCCCCATTCATTTCGGTAAAGACCTCATAGGCGGCGGTAGGAATGCCGTATTTCTTCATCAGATCCTTGGAAAAGACCTTACTGCCTTCAATGATGGCCGCATTGGCCTTGGGACCGAAGCAGGGAATCCCCTTTTCATTCAAGGCATCCACACACCCGAGGACCAAAGGATCGTCGGGGGCGACCACGGCATAATCAATCTTGTTTTCCACAGCAAACTTCACAATAGCGTCGATATCCTTCGCACCGATATCCACGCAGGTAGCATCCCGCGCAATGCCACCGTTGCCGGGAAGGGCAAAGATTTCGGTCACTTCGGGATTTTCCCGAAGTTTTTTGATGATGGCATGCTCTCGTCCGCCACCACCGACCACAAGTAATTTCATACTAAAACTCCGTTCTGCCGCCCCACAAAGGAACGGCGCGTAAATAATACAACAGGATCAAGAACTCCTTACAGATATTTCCCGTAAAGAGGACGGACCTTATAGAATGCACTTTTGGAGGAGGTCAACTCTCGCCGCACAAGGCAGACCGTTCCGTTTTCATCGATCTTTCGAAAAAAACAAACGATTGTATCGGTCAGCCAGGATTCCTTCCGGAATCCTTCGTAAAACCTTCCTTTCCCTCCGAGGGTTCCGTTACAGTAGAAATCGCCGCAGGGGACATTGAAGAAACATTTCAGAGAACCCCCCTGCAGAACATCACAGAAGGAGAATTGATCGGAAATTGTATTGGTTTGCTTATCATAGCGAACGACCTCGTTCCCTGCCATATATAGGTAGCGGGAATCGGTGTAATCGGGCATCATATCATGGGCAGGGTAAGTATAACCCCTATCTTCCAAAAGACGGAGCGTTTGATTCGTTCCTTCTCCCTCCACCGCGTAGGCCTCAAGACGGCTTCCGCCTGCCCAAAGAACCTTCCGTTCAGGATCCCAGACTGCACTGTAAGCCCAGTTTTTCGGATATTCAAGATATTCCTGTGCTTTCGCCTCGTTTCCCTCCAACAGAGCGGAGGTAAGGAATAGGCGGAGACAGTGTCCGTGGGTATTGGTAAAAACGATATTTCCGGAGGGCAGAAGCTCTACCGAATGGGTGTTGTTCCCGCTGTTATCGGTTCCCCATATTTTGCGTCCTGAGGGGTATTCGTAAATAGCGCTGTGGCTGCCCCCCACGATAATCACATCACCGAATACAGTGTTTTCCCGAAACTTTAATCCGGCGGCATGACCAATGGGAAGAGACCAAACCTCAAGATCATCCAAGGTCTTCCCTTCTTCGTAGCGCGCCAGATCATAAACAACAGCCCTCTCCTGAAACTGATCCGTTGCAAGAATCAGCTTCGGAACAGAAGACACATTCAGGTCCACAACAAAACCTCCTTTTTTGCAAAACACTTACAAGTATCTTCCGCAAAGGGCACGACACTTATAAAATGCGGCAACATCAGCAAAATAGCGGGTTTCTTGTCGGGAGCCGTCAGGCAAGTGTCGCAGAACACCAATAAAATCGGTGCACCAACTACCCTTCCACCAATCCTCAAGCATGCGGCGGCGACCGTTACAATAGGGAGCAGTGTAAACATACGTCCCGTCGGGAAATTGGGTAAAGGACTTAAAGGAATAAGACTGCAGAGGCGTTCCGTCGGCAAAAGAGGTATCAAAGGCACCCGTTTCTTTGTCAAAACGAAGAACACCCGAGGCAGGGGTGCAATAGAGATAGCGACTGTCCAAAAGATCGGGAGACAGGTCGTGTCCCGCATTGCCGAAGGGCTTGAGAGAATAGGATTTTCCCTCGATAGGTTCCAACGTCTGCTCTGTTCCCTGACCTACAATGCGATAAGCGGCAAGATCCCACTCACCGATCACCCAAAGGCATTCATACACAGGATCATACAAGACCCCATGGGTACATCCGAAGGGATAGGAGGTATAGGTGGCGGCAGTTTCTTTATCTCCCGCCAGCAGTGCAGAGGTATAGAAAAGACGGATGTCATTCCCCGTAGAATTGGCAAACACAAGATTCCCACCGGGAAGAATCTCCACCGAATGGGTATTGTTGCCTGAACAATCCGTAAACCAGAGAACTTCACCCGAAGGATAGGAGACCATATAACTCCTGCTTCCGCCAAAAAGCATCACGTCGCCAAACACGGTATTCTCACGGTATTTAACCCCTGCGGAATGTCCCGAAGGGAAGGACCAGACGGCCCCGTCCTCCAGAGAACCGTCTTCGGGAATTTTCCCCAAATCGTAGACGGTCATCTGCTCCGCCATCTGATCATTTCCGATAACAAGAAAGGATTTGTTTTCCATAACAAAACATCTCCGTAATCAATTCAAAGGTACTGTCCGTAAAAGACCTTACATTTATAAAACGCACCTTGATCGCTAAAGATTTCCCGTTCCTCAAAAGTTCCATCGGGGGAAACCCGCAACCAAACAATTCTGTCTGTACACCAGTTCTGCTTCCACCAGTCGTTCCATTTCGGATCATCCCGAAGCGCAGGGGAGGTATAAACAAACGTTCCGTCAGGAAAACAGGAAAAGGATTTACAATGGCGGGTTGCAATGGCAGCTTGTGCAGGATATGGGCGGGAAAAGGTTCCCGTCTGTTTGTCGAAGCGAAGCACGCCGTGAAGGGGTGTACAAAACAAATAGCGGCTGTCGGTAGGATCGGGATTCAAATCATGACCGCCGTTCCCGTATTCGGAAATCGACCACCGTTTTCCGGGAATGGGCTCCAAACGTTGGGACACCCCTTCCCCGACCGCGCGATAGGCTGCAAGCTCCCCGGCACCCAACACCCAAAGGCATTGGTACACGGGATCCCACAGGACCCCGTGGGTGTGGAAGAACGGATAGGAAACATAGGTTGCGGCAGAATCCCGATCTGAAGTCAAAAGCGCTGACGTAAAGAACAGTCGGAAATCATCCCCCGAGGAATTGGCCACAATGAGATTACCTCCCGGCAACAATTCTGCCGCATGAGAATTCCGTCCGGGAGAATCGGTAGACCACAAGACCTTCCCTTCCGGGAAAGTAACAAGGGAAGCGGTCCTTCCAACGGTGAGAAATACATCGCCGAAAACGGTATCTTCACGATAGGTCATCCCGGATATGTGATCGGTAGACCAGCGTTGAATTTCCCCCTGCTCCAAAGAACCGAGGGAATCTATGCAGTCCAAATCATACAAAACAATGGATTCGTTCCATTGATCGTTTCCAAGCACCGGATGATTCCATCCACCCATAAGTAAATGCCCCCGAGGAACCGAAAATCATATCAAGGTTATTGATATTGTCCGTAAAAAGCACGAACCTTATAAAAAGCACTTTCTTCCGCAACAATTTCAACCTTGCGCATGGCAACCTGGCCACGCTTTTCGATTCTGAAGTAAAAAATAATGGTATCGGTCAGCCAACTTTCCTTCCAATGGCCTTCGAAGAACTTTCCTTCTCCTCCCAGAAGTCCCGTACTGAAAAACTTCTTGTTGGGGTTGTTGGAAAAGCCCTTGATTTCGGGAAGCTGGAAAGTAGAAGAATAGGGGAAACTGGTCCGAACCTTATTTTCTTCCTTATCGAACATGTAAACATTTCCTGCGGTGAAATAGAGATAACGGGTATCACTATAGTCAGGCTGCAAATCATGGCCACTCCCCTTCAGACCCGAGAAGGTGGTCCCCATTCCGGAAACCTTGGAAAGGACCTCTCCCGCGCTACTGTTGGCAAGGGCATAGGCGGCGATTTCGCCGTTACCCAGGGCCCACAGAACATCGTATTCGGGATCCCACAGAACCCCGTGCGCACCGGCCAATTCATAGTCCTTAAAGCTTTGAGACTTCTTGCTGTCGCCGCTCAGGATAGCGCTGGCTTGGAACATGCGCAGGCTGTTGCCTGTGGAATTGGCAAGAACGATATTCCCGGAGGGAAGGATCTCAATGGAATGTGTATTGTTTCCGGGATTGTTTGTGGACCAAAGCTCTTTTCCGGAGGGATATTCATAAATGGCGGAATGACTGCCCGCAACGATAACAACATCGCCGAACACGGTATCCTCACGATACTTTACCCCTGCGGCCTGGCCCTGGGTCGAAACAGACCAAACCTCCAAATCCTCCAGAACATCACCTTCTTCGTATGCATCCAGATCATACACAACAACGCGATCCTTGATCTGATCGTTGGCAATAACCCAGTTATCAACCGTGTCTTCGGGAAGACCGGTCCAACCGGAGGTATCGGTGGAGGTGTCGGTAGAGGATTCGGAGGACGCATCAACCGATGCGTCCGACCCATCAGAGGGAACTTCCCCACCTCCGCAGGCAACAAGAGAAAAAAGCACTGAGAGACAAAGCACTAATGCAAAAATCTTTTTCATGATGTTATACCCCTTATTTTGTGATACTCACAACAAACGTTGCCGAGAAGAAAAAATCCTGTCAAGATTATTGATACTGTCCGTAGAACGCACGAACCTTATAGAAGGCGCTGGATTCCGAAACAAATTCGTTTTTCGTAACAACAACTCGGTCCTTGACAACCTTCTTGGTGAAGAAATAAATCGTATCGGTCAGCCAGGATTCCTTGGAGCTGTTGGCAAAGAACTTTCCGGCACCGCCGAGAGGACCTGTGGTAAACACATTCCCATTGGGATTGTTGGAAAATCCTTTGATTTCCTTTTGCTGCATCGTGCTGGCCTGGGGGAAACTGCCTGCCTTGTTCTCTTCTTTATCAAAGCGGTAGGCATTCCCCGCAGTGAAGTAGAGATAACGTGTGTCGGTATAGTCGGGCTGGAGGTCATGACCGTAGCCCAGTTTGGAAATATCGCACCCCATACCGCCCACTTTGGACAATTTTTCACCTGTTCCGGTGCCGGAGATGGCATAAGCCGCCAGTTCGTAACCGCCCAGCGCCCACAGAACTTCATATTCGGGATCCCACAAAACACCGTGAGCACCCTTCAACGTGTAATCAGTAAATTTCTGAGCAACACCCTTATTCCCGTCCAAAATCGCAGAAGCGGAAAAAACTCTGAGGCAGTTGCCCGTGGAGTTGGCAATAACGATATTACCGGAGGGAAGAATTTCGATGGAGTGGGGATTATTTCCGGGGTTGGAAGTACTCCAAACAACTTCCTTAGAGGGATATTTGTAAATAGCGGACGTCTGAGATCCGGCAACAATAACAACGTCACCGAAAACCGTGTCTTCGCGGTACTTAACACCTGCCGCATGACCGGTAGGAACCGACCAAACCTCAAGATCATCCAGAGTATCGCCTTCTTCGTAGGCATCCAGATCATAGATAACGGCACGTTCCTTGATCTGATCGTTAGCGATTACCAGGTTGGGAACGGTATCCTCGGGAAGATCGCCCCAAGAACCGTTTGTATTGGTGGACGTATTGGAAGACGTGTCAGTGGAGGTTTCGGTGGAAGCGTCAACCGATGCATCCGAACCGTCCGTGAGCGTTTCTTCTCCGCCGCCGCAGGCAACGAGAGCAAAAACCATAGAAAGACAAAGCAACAATGCAAAAATCTTCTTCATAGTATCGTACCTCCTCTTTTATTAGTGGTGGAACAAACGGAGACCCGTAAATGCCATGGAAATGCCCAGTTCATTGCAACGGGAGATAACAATGTCATCACGGATGGAGCCGCCGGGTTCTGCGATATAATCTGCACCGCTGGCGTAAGCGCGCTGAATATTGTCATCAAAGGGGAAGAAAGCATCAGAGCCCAGAGCAACACCGCGGATGGTGGCAAGATATGCCTTCATTTCCTCGGAGGTAAAGGGCTCGGGACGGACGGTGAAGTATTTCTGCCAAACGCCTTCAGCGCAAACATCCTCTTCGTTTTTGTTGATGTAGCCGTCGATGACGTTGTCACGTTCGGGACGGGACAACTCGGGCTTGAAGGGCAGGTTAAGGACCTTGTCGGCCTGACGCAGATGCCAGGTGTCTGCCTTTCCGCCGGCAAGACGGGTACAATGAATACGGGACTGCTGTCCGGCACCCACACCGATGGCCTGGCCGTCCACGGCGTAGCAAACCGAGTTGGACTGCGTGTATTTCAGAGTAATCAGAGCAACAACCAGGTCTCTCTTTGCGGATTCGGGAAGATCCTTCTTCTCGGTGACCACGTTTTCCAGCATCTTTGCATCGATGGCAACAGCGTTGCGGCCCTGCTCAAAGGTAATACCGTAAACCTGCTTATGCTCGATGGCATCGGGGACATAGTTGGGATCGATCTTGACCACATTGTAGTTCCCCTTACGTTTGCCCTTGAGGATTTCGAGGGCTTCCTCGGTATACCCGGGAGCGATAACGCCGTCGGAAACTTCACGGAAGATCAACTCGGCGGTCATTTTGTCACAAACATCGGAAAGGGCAACCCAGTCACCGTAGGAGCACATACGGTCGGTACCGCGGGCACGGGCATAGGCGCAGGCCAAAGGATTCTCATCCAGGCCTTCGATGTCATCCACAAAGCAAGCCTTCTTCAGTTTTTCGGGAAGGGGGGTACCCACGGCGGCAGAGGTGGGAGAAACATGCTTGAAGGATGCAGCGGCGGGAAGGCCGAGGGCTTCCTTCAGTTCTTTGACCAGCTGCCAGGAATTAAAGGCGTCCAGGAAGTTAATGAATCCGGGACGGCCGGAAAGGATTTCGATGGGAAGATCGGATCCGTCATGCATAAAAATTTTTGCGGGCTTCTGATTGGGGTTACAACCGTACTTCAGTTCAAATTCTTTCATTTTCATTTCCCTTTCCTTAATTAAACGTTTTTGTTGACGATGCGGGTTTCGGTCTCGCCGTTTTCCAAATCAATGTAACGAACAAAGAGGGATACCTTGTTATCTTCGTTCAGATTGGTCCAGATCAGATCTGTGAGAGAATCAATATCGGTGTCGGGCAGTTCCAGAGTCTTGGGCTCTCCTTCGTAGGAAGGAAGGGGATTGCCGTCACCGTTATAGGTGTGGATAAATTTCGCCTTTCCCGCAATGGGATTGTTGTAGGCGAAGGTGAAGCGCTCACAGGAGGAATCGTCGCCCTCGGCGGACTTCAGAATGAACATGGCAAAGTTCATTTCGCCCTTTTCGTGATGGATAATGCCCGAAATGCGGGGAGTGAAGTTAGGCTTATCATCTTCAAATTCACGGGTACGAAGGGCCTGTTCGAAGGTCATCTGCTTATCCATCAGATCGTAAATAGTGTCGGTCTGATCACCGTTGGTAACAATAGTCTTATTTCCGAGAACACGGACGGGATAATAAATGATCAGATGGGGATCGATCATTTTGGATTCATCAAAGGCTTTGGTGCGCATTGCGTCCCCTTCCGCAACAAAGACACGGTTACGGCTGTTTTCACTGCGCCCCATGATGAAATAAGCGGTGATCGCTTTTTTTCCGTCAGCGCTCTTTCCGATGATAATACCGCGGCCGTGGTAAGCCAAAGAATTCAGTTCATTTGCAATGGTGGAAATTTTCATAAAAAGATCTCCTTTCGGTCTTCAGTCAATGTAAACTTTGTTATCGGAAACACGGAGCTTTCCTTCACAGAAAAGCTTCACAGCTTCGGGAAGAATTTTCCACTCCGCTTCTTCCATGATGCGCTGTTGCAAGGTCTCCGGGGTATCGTCCTGCCTGACATCCACCGCCTTTTGCAGAACGATGGGGCCCGCGTCACATTCGGGGGTAACAAAATGCACCGTAGCGCCCGAAATCTTCACGCCCTTCGCCAAAGCCGCCTCATGAACATGAAGCCCATAGTATCCCTTCCCGCAGAAGGAGGGAATCAGGGCAGGATGAACGTTGAGAATACGGTAAGGGAAGGCTTCAAACACCTGCTCGTCGATGATGGTCAAAAAGCCTGCCAGCACCACAAGATCGATCTTCTCTTCCTGTAACGTATCCGCCAGGGCTTTGGAATAATCGGCGATGGACTCAAAGGCCTTGCGGGGCAAAACCTTGGCGGGAATCCCATTGTTTGTCGCACGCTCAAGGGCATAAACCCCGGGCTTGGAGGCGAGAACAAGAGAAATCTTCCCTGCGCCGAACATGCCGGTTTTTTCCGCATCGATCAGGGCTTGCAGATTGGTTCCGCCGCCCGAAACAAGGACGGCAATCCGAACGGGACTCAGCATAAGACCACCTTTTCGTCGGAGGCGATGATTTCACCGATGACGTAAGCATCTTCCCCGTTGGCCTTGAGGATTTCAAGGGCGGTATCCACCTCATTCTTGGGGACAACGATGCTCATGCCGACACCCATATTATAAGTGTTGTACATATCCCGTTCGGGGATATTACCCGTCTTGGCGATGAGATCGAAAATGGGAAGCACCTTAACGGCACTCTTGTCAATCTTGGCGCCCAGGCCGTCGGGAATGCTTCTGGGAATATTTTCGTAGAAGCCGCCGCCGGTGATATGGGAAATCCCCTTCACATCCACCTTTTCCAGCAGAGCGAGCACCGATTTGACGTAAATTCTGGTGGGAACCAACAGAGCCTCCGCCGTGGTTTTTCCGCCCAGCTCTCCCTTGGGAACATAGAGGTCGGGGTTGTTGTTATCAATATCAAACACCTTACGGCAAAGGGAGAATCCGTTGGAGTGAATTCCCGTAGAGGCCAGGGCAATCACAATATCCCCTTCCGCCATGCGGGTGTTGTCCAGAATTTTCTTCTTATCAACGATACCGACGGCAAAACCTGCAAGGTCGTAGTCCTCCACGGGCATCATACCGGGATGCTCTGCCGTTTCCCCGCCGATCAGAGCGGCACCGGACTGCACGCAACCCTCGGCAACACCGCTGACGATCTCGGCAATCTTTTCGGGAATGTTCTTACCGCAGGCAATGTAGTCCAGGAAGAACAGAGGCTTTGCACCGCAGCAGATAATATCGTTGACACACATGGCAACGGCATCGATACCGATGGTATCGTGCTTGTCCATGAGAATGGCAAGCTTTACCTTGGTTCCGCAGCCGTCGGTACCCGACACAAGAACGGGCTCCTCCATGCCGGCAATGGGCAAACCGAAGCATCCGCCGAAGCCGCCCACATCATCCAGACATCCCTCATTACGGGTGCGTGCAATATGCTTTTTCATCAGTTCCACGGCCTTATAACCGGCGGTAATATCAACACCGGCGGCGGCGTAACTGTCGGACTTGGATAAACTCATAAGATATCTCCTCTCGCTATTATCACATTATTCTTTGCCGTTCCAGCAATAAGTACAGAGCTTGGACGGATCAATCCCAATAGCTTCAATCAACCCCTCCAGAGACTGAAATTCCAAAGATTTGAAATGGAACTTTTCACAAATGGTCTCGCGGAGCTTTTTGCCCCGTTCGGTGGAGGAATCACAGTATTCCTCGATATGCTTCTCCCCTTCTTCCCCCTCCAGCTCCGCAATGGTGCGGCGGGCAATCAACTCCATAACACTGTTGGAACGGGAGAAGTTAAGAAACTTACAGGGATACATGATGGGCGGACAAGCGGAACGCATATGCACTTCCTTCGCGCCGTGGTTATACAAGAAATCCACTGTACCCTGCAACTGGGTTCCGCGAACAATGGAATCGTCCACAAACAAAAGGGATTTATCCCGAATCAACTCATGAACGGGAATCTGCTTCATGGTAGCGACCTTCTGACGGTCGCTCTGACGGGTAGGGGTAAAGGAGCGGGACCAAGAAGGGGTATATTTAATAAAAGGTCTTGCATATGGAATGTCGCTCTTACTTGCATATCCAATGGCATGGGGAACACCGGAATCGGGAACCCCGGCAACATAATCAACCCCTTCTGCATTTCCTGCAGTAGCATCGTTCTTAGCCATGATTTGACCGTTACGATAGCGCATAACCTCCACGTTGACGCCTTCGTAGGTAGAGGTGGGAAATCCGTAATAGCTCCACATAAAGGAGCAGAAGCGCATTTCCTTACCTGCCGCGGCAAGCTGCTCCACTCCATCGGGGGTAATCGATACGATCTCCCCGGGGCCAAGCTCCCGAATCCGTTCGTATCCCACCTTCTCGCAAACAAAGGATTCGGTGGAAACACAGTAACCGTCCTCCCGCTTTCCCACGGAAACAGGCAGACGTCCCAGGCGGTCTCGGGCGGCAAGGATAGTACCGTCTCCCTTTAGGATCAAAATATTTGCGGTGCCTTGAATCTCGGACTGCGCAAAGCGAAGCCCCTCCACAAAATCATTTTTCTGATTGATCAGAGCCGCCACCAACTCCGTGCCATTGACATTTCCCGCCGTCATGGCGTTAAAATGGCCGCCGCTGAAGGTGAGATACTGATCGATCAATTCTTCCGCATTGTTGACAAACCCCACCACACAGATGGCATAAACTCCAAGCTTGGAACGGATGAGCAAGGGCTGAGGATCGTAATCACTGATGCAGCCGATGGCGGAGCAGCCCGTCATTTCCTCAAAAACCTTTTCAAACTTGGTACGGAAGGGCGAATTTTCAATATTATGGATATCGCGCTGAAGCCCACGCACAGGATCGTACACCGCCATACCACCCCGACGGGTTCCCAGGTGGGAATGGTAATCTGTGCCGAAAAAAACGTCATCGATAACATTGTATTTGCAGGCCGCGCCAAAAAATCCTCCCATAAATGCTATATTCCTCCAAAGGATTAAGAATCAGATGCCCGCTCCGGAGAAGTACAGGGGTCTCCGGGGCGGGAAGAGAAAGTTGTTAAAATCAAGCAAAGAACAGAGTGTTCAAGGTCAGAGGATCCACGTATTCACCGTCTTTATAAACACGCATGTTCCCCGAAGCAATCTCGTCAATGAGCATAACCTCGCCCTTATCGTCATAACCGAACTCAAACTTAATATCGTACATATCCAGACCCTTTTCCTTCAGATCATCGGCGACGATTTTGGTGATCTTCTGGGTCATATCCTTCAGCGAATCATACTGCTCAGCAGTCATAACACCCAGATCAACAAGACCGTCTTTTGTAACCAAAGGATCACCCTTTGCATCGTTCTTGAAGGTGGTTTCCACATAAGCGGGCAGATCAGCACCCTCTTCGATGTAGTCGGAGTAGCGGCGGTAGAAGGAACCAACTGCCTTATAACGGCAGATAACCTCCAACCCCTTACCAAAGGCTTTTGCGGGGAGAACCTCCATGGTGGTATCATTCAGGTTGGCACTGACATAGTGGGTCTTGATTCCGGCAGCGTTGATCTTCTCGAAGAAATAAATGCTCATCCGCAGATTGACATCGCCCACACCTTCGATGGTCAGACCGACCGCATTCTCACCGGGATCGAACTTGCCGTCCTTGCCGGTGCAATCATCCTTAAACTTCAGCAGATAGTTGCCGTTGTCAAGAGCATAAACATTCTTGGTTTTTCCGGTATAAACGAGTTTGAGGTTTTCCATGGTTGTTACCTACTTTCTTTGAATATAAACAGGGATTATAAAAACTCAGTGATTGAATTCCGCTTCCACAGCGGCATTCTTTGCACGGACCCCATCCGCATCGGCGGCCCGCTTTGCGTCCAGCTTCTCCGCCAGAGCTTCATCGGACACGGCAAGAATCTGCAGGGCCAAAAGGGCGGCGTTTCCGCCTCCGTTCACAGCAACGGTGGCAACGGGGATACCGGTAGGCATCTGCACGGTGGAGAGAAGGGCGTCCATCCCGCTCAGAGGACCCGATTCGGCGGGAATCCCGATGACGGGAAGGGTTGTATTTGCGGCAAGGGCACCCGCAAGATGGGCAGCCATACCTGCCACAGCAATAATGGCTCCAAAGCCGTTCCTCCGCGCATTGAGGGCAAAGTCTCTCGCCTCCACGGGAGTGCGGTGGGCAGACCAGACATGAACTTCATAGGGGGCACCGAACTTGTCCAACATATCGGTGGCCTTGCGGATAATGGGAAGGTCGCTGTCGCTCCCCATAACGATACCGATCTTTTTCATCGTAAAATTACCTCCGAACAAGAATTCAGAAAACAAAAAAGGGCACGCTCCCTATGTTGGAAGAGTGCCCAGACGGTCGGCAATACAGGCTCTTTGTTTCACGTGGTCAAATCCACTTCTCCGTCAGTCGCAAAGAACCGAAAGCGAACGGTCAAGACGACCATCCGCATATATTATATCATAGTACCGTAAGAATGTCAAGATGAGAAATTGCAAACTATTTCGCAAACTTTCCCCATCATTCGCTCTTCTCGCCTCCGGAAACCGAATACCCCCGCTTATTGAGGATGTTTTTCAACTCGCTCATAAAAGACTCTGTATCCTGGAACTGACGGTAGACCGACGCGTAGCGCACATAGGCAACGTCATCAATCTCCCGTAATTTATCCATAACCAGTTCACCGATACGGGAGGTAGAAACCTCCTTGTCCAGATCGCTGACCAGGGTATTTTCAATATCGGCAGCAGCCTGCTCCAGAACAGCGTAGGCAATGGGACGCTTGCCGCAGGCCTTCAGCATGCTGGACAGAATCTTTTCCCGATCAAAAATTTCACGGGATTTGTCCTTCTTCACCACAACCAGAGGGGAATGTTCCACCGCTTCATAAGTGGTAAAACGCTTGCCGCAGCCTTCGCACTCCCGACGACGCTTGATGCGGTCGTCGGCATGACGGGAATCGAGAACCTTGCTCTCCATAGATCCGCAGTAGGGGCATTTCATAAGATATACTCCTTTTCTCCGTCATAATAAGACGGGGGAAACATATGATTTATACTGACATTATACATCAAAATCTTCCGTTTGTCAAGGGAGAGGGGAGCAAAAAACATGTTAAAACGACTTCGCGCCTTAGGATCGGTCCCGATTTTTCCCACCGTTTTAATCCTGGGAGCCCTTTTGCTGGGACTTCCTTGGCTCAGAATTCTGTTATTGGGGCTGCTGGCGGTGGGGCTGACGGGACTTTGTGCACTGTTTTTATACCCAAAAGAAGAACCAACCGTCCCCGGAAAATGGCATCGGGAGCTGCGGGCGATAAGAAGAACCCTGGAAAAAATCAAAAACCGCACCGTATACCGACGGGGACATGAAATTCTCACAGAACTGAAGCAATGCGAAAATACCCTTCCATTCATGAGCACTGCCGCCCGACGGGAGATCACAGACTATTATCTGCCCACCTTTTCCAAATATTTTTCCGCCTACGCCACCTTTGAAGAATGCAACGCGGGAAATCCCTCCATTCTTGCCACCATGGAGCAGATGGAGACCTCTCTTGGGCAGATTGCGGAGAATTTTCGAAAAATCTGCGACCGAAACGACCGCACCACCGCCCTGAACATCCATGCGGAAACAGCGCTTTTGTCCAAAAAGCTCAGAGGAGGGGAAGATCATGCCTAAGATGCCGCCCGATTTCAGCGATGCAAATACCATTCTCAATTACGGAGCTGAGGCCCAGGCCCGCGTGGCGGAATTCTCCGAAATTGCCCTAAAAAATCTGAAGGCGAAGGATCTGGGAGAGGTCAGCGAAAAAATTTCCGAACTGATCGTACATTTGAAGGACACCTCGGGGGAAAAATCGGCCCGAGGCTGGTTTCACAAGCCCACAGAAGCATTGAAAATCCGATATCAAAAGGCCTGCACGGCGGTAGATCGAATTGCACTGTCCTTGCAGGGACAGCGAGATCTTCTGATGAAAGACATTGAAATGCTGGACCTTCTTTATGCCATGAATCTGGAGCAATACAAACTCCTCACGGAATATCTGGAGGATGGACGGGCGGCGTTGGAGCAGTATCGAAACCAAACGGCACTCCCAAAACAGAAAGAAGCAGAGGAAACAGGATCTCCCGCAGATGTACAGGCGGCACGGGATGCGATGGAGCAATGCGAACGTTTTGAGAAAAAGCTCCACGATCTGGAGCTGACGCGGGCAGTTTCTCTGCAGATGGGCCCCCAAATACGGCTTCTACAGAACAACAACACGGTTCTTGCAGAGAAAATTCAATCCTCCGTAGTCAACACCATTCCTCTGTGGAAGAGTCAGATGGTGTTGACCCTCGGAATGGAAAACTCCCGTGCTGCCGTTACATTGCAGGAAAAAGTAGCAGATATCACCAATGCCCTTCTGCTGCAAAACGCACAAAAGCTGAAGGACACCACCCTTGCCGTGGCAAGGGAATCCGAGCGGAGAACCATTGATCCGGGTATCTTGCGTCAGACCAATACCATTCTTATTGAGACACTGGACGAAATGCTGAAATTACGGGAAGAGGGGCGACGGACACGGGCAGAGGCGGAAGAAGAACTGCGCCGTCTGGATTGTGAAATCCGCCTTCGACTAATGGGAAAGACTTGTGAAACGCATGGCTCATAGGATTTCCCGAAATCCGAGGCATACACTTGTTATATAAAAAATCTGCCGGCGGATTGCGTCCGTCGGCAGTTGACTTTTCTTCTTTTATTCTTTCTTATATTTGGTGAGCCATTTCCCGCTGAAAAACCGTATTCCGAAAAGAATCGCCCGAAAGATCCAGTCAGAAAACATGGCAATCCAGACCCCCGAAATTCCCAATCCGAAGCCGGGAAAGGAAAATCCGAACAGATCAATGGTTTCCATAGAGAGAACGTAACCGAACGCCACGCGGAAGACCCACATGGAAACAATGGACACCACCAAAGGGAACTTCACATCGCTTGCAGCACGAAAGGCATGAGGTGTGGTGAAGGCAATAGGCCAGATCACGCCGGTCACACCCGCATGAAACAGAAGAAGGAATTTCACCAGCCTTGCCGTCTCCTCCGAGGGCTGATAGAGAGAAATCAGCGGATCGGCCAGCAACAGCGTGGCAAGGTTGATCGCCCAAAGACAGCAATAAGTGGTCAACAGAAAGCCGCGGGCATATTTCTTCGCCTGCACCCGTTCTCCCGCACCGATGCAACGGCCCACCACCGTCACGATGGCAAGACCGATGGCATTGCCCGGCATATACTGAAAATTCACCAGATTCAACGCCACCGCATTGGCGGCAATAGAGACCGTCCCCATGGAGGAAATCAAACTCTGGGTCATCAGTTTTCCGAACTGAAACATACTGTTTTCGATGCCGCTGGGAATACCGATCCGAAGAATCCGCCGAATGATCCGAAAATCAGGGCGATAGTGCAAAATTCTTTCCAAATAGATGGGATTTTTCTTATTGTGAAGAAGAACAAGAGCAACCACAGCACCGACAACACGGGCAAACAGGGTGGAAATCGCAGCCCCCGAAGCCCCCATGTCGCATCCGTAGATCAAAAGGGCGTTGCCTGCCACGTTCATCAGATTCATTCCGACAGAAATCAGCATGGAGGTCATACTGTCCCCCATGGAACGGAACAACGCCGCCCCCGCATTTTCAACAGCAAGAAAGGGAAAGGACATGGCCATGAATAAAAAATAATCCATGGCGTTCTGCATCACGGCGGCTTCCGCATCTCCGAAGAGAAGGTGAAGCAGAGGTCCGCGGAAGGTTAGGACCACAACCGACACAGCCAGAGCAACTCCCGTTGCCACATAAATCAATTGCTTTGCGGAATCCCGCACAAGCTCCTTATCCCCTTGTCCGAGGGCCTGAGAAACCACCACCGCACCCCCGGTGACCATAGAAGAGAAGAGAATAATCAGCACCATATCCAAAGAGCCGATCAGCGAAACACCCGAAATAGCAGCTTCCCCCACCGAGGAAACCATCATGGAGTCTACCATGCTGACAAGAACCGCCAAAACCTGCTGAATCATCAGCGGCACCGTGATCTTGATCAGATCCTTCCGTGAAAACATCATTCCGCCTCTGCCCTCCTTGTTTGGATTCTCGGAAATTATATCACACACTTTTGTCTTTTTTATGCCAAATCGGTGCCTTTTTCTGCTTTTTTCACCAAAGTAGAAATCTTATGGCGGAAAATAAACCAAAAATCCCAAAACCGACCCACAAAAAAGTAGGTTTTATCCGAAAAAATCTCGACATGCGAGCAAAAAACAAACTCACATGCCGAGATGCATTTTAAACCGATTCGGGATAAACATCCAGCGTAAAATCAATCTCCTCACCGGGATTGATGCGGTATTGCGTCAAGGGTGCCTGACCGCCGCAGGAGGCGGAGCCCACCCCACTCATGCGGTAATCCAGATAAAGTTCGGTACAAGACAAGGGCGTCAGATCCTTTGCATGGCGAGCCTCGGTCTTTTCCACAAGGCCGTAGCGACTGGCACCAAAGGAGAAATCTCCGCAGACACAAAGGCCATTCACCCAAAGGCGGCGGGTATGACAATGACTGCCCGACTCCTGTGGCTTTTCATAAAAATCCGCGTCTCCGTCGGGAAGGTAGGGATAATGCCCCAACAAAACATGGTGGCACTTATCTTCATAACATTCCCGAGGCCCGTAACCGAAATAGTGCAATGTGTCACCCTTGATCAAGGGAAGAACATATCCGTACCGTGCAAGCCAGAAGGGGATCTCACGGTTCAGAGTTGCCTGTTGCCACACCGAAAGCCGCCCGTCCGAGAAGATGCGGTAACGCACCTGCCCCTTTGCCAGCCAGGGTTTTCCGGGGACGGCGAAAAGAAGGGTCCCCGACAACGAAACAGTCCCATCCTTCACCGAAAGAGCAAAATCACGAATCTGAGCCTGCGCATAGGCCAGATTTCCGAATTTGCCCTTCAGCCAATCGGGAGCAACCTTGTCTCTGGAAAAAGAATCGTCATTGTCGATGGGGGCACGGAAGCAGTTCCAGCGCATGGGTCCGTACAACAACTCTTCCCCATCCAACCGAAGGCTTGTCAGTGTGCCGAGATCCTTGCGGAAGGTATAACAAACCCGCTTGGTTTCAACGATATACGCCTCCCGTGTTTCCCGCACGGCAGGTGCATCAGCGACTTTTACAACCGCAGGCTCCGCAAAGGATAGCGGATACGAAACCGCATAAAGCTCATGGCCCGACTTGGCCCAGACCGTATCCTCCTTGAGAAGAACCCGATAGACAACATAACGATCTTCCGCCCCGGGCTTCTCCCCAATCTCCGAAACAAGAGACACCTTCTCCCCTGCCCCAACCACAGGAGAAAACCGACGGCATTGCGCCGGGCGGTCTCCCTCATAAACCTCTTCCGAAATCTCGATGTGGGAAAGATCTGAAAAAGCATATCGGTTCCAAAGCATCAAAGAGCCATCCTCATTCCGCTCCAAACGTACCGGAGAAAAAACCGCTTTCGCCTCCAGCAGGGACGAGTGGACTCGGCAATCGGGCAGAACAAGCCCATCCATGCAGATATTCCGCATATGAAGATTCTCTCCGAAATCACCGCCGTAGCCGAAGAATTCATGCCCCTTTTCATCGGTCAGCCGCAGGGCATGGTCACACCATTCCCAGATAAATCCGCCCGCATAACGGGGATCGGATTGGAACAAGTCGTCATAGGCACGCAGATCGCCGCAGCTATTGCCCATGGCATGACTGTATTCGCAAAGAATCACACAATCGGGATGCTCGGGAGCACCCAAATCCTTGGCAAGAACCTCCAACCGGGGGTACATACGGGAATAAAAATCAACCCCGTCCCGCACAAAGCGCCGCTCCTCATTGGTCAGAGTGGAAAAGGTCCCGGAGGTGAAACTTCCGTTGAAACATCCCTCATAATGCAGAGGACGGGATGGGTCCGTTTTACGGAAATATTCCGCTTCAGCGCGGAGATTACATCCCCAATCCGATTCGTTGCCCAGAGACCAGATGACAACCGAGGTGAAGTTTTTCAGATTCTCATACATGCGCGCCTGACGGTCATGGATCATGGGGCCCCACTCGGGATCGTTGACCAAAAGATCCCATTGTCCTCCGTAGGAACATCCGTGACACTCCAAATCAGCCTCACTCATCAGATAGAAGCCCAGTTCATCACACATGCCGTAAAAGCGAGGATCGTTAGGATAATGAGAGGTGCGGATAGCGTTGATGTTGTGTTGTTTCATTAAAAGGAGATCCCGCCGCATGTGCTCTGTGTTCACCACATACCCCGTATCGGGATCGGAATCGTGACGGTTGACCCCGTAAAGCTTCACGGGAACACCGTTGACGGTAAAGATTCCATCCGTCACGGCGACCTGACGAAAGCCGAAGGAATGTGAGATTACTTCACCCGCACAGGAAATTTCAAGACGATACAGATGGGGCTTCTCCGCAGACCAAAGCCGAGGGGAGGGAACCATCAGACTGCAGCAGCTACAATTCAACTGCTCCGCAATCATTCCGTCTCCGTCATAAATCCGCACATCCGCCCCCTTGTCGGCAACCACCGAAAGGGAAACGGTTCCGTCCAAAGAGGTCTGCAGGGAAAAATCCTTCACGCCGCCAACACTGCGTTCCAAAAGATAACCATCACGGAACAAACCCGACAGACGGATCTTGTCCTGATCGTCCATATAAGAACCGGAGCACCACTTCAGCACCAGTGCGCAAAGGCGGTTTTTCCCTGACACCAAAAGATCGGTCACGTCAAAGACCGACTCACTGTGGGGGACCTCGCCATACCCGACAAAGGTACCGTTCAGCCAAACATAAATACAACTGTCCTTCCCCTCAAAATGAAGTTCGTACCGCTTGTCCGCACAGGGAGTAGCCTCAAATTCCTTCACATAAGCCGCCGCAGGGTTCTGCTCGGGCACATGGGGAGGATCAAAAACAAAGGGATAGGGAGAGGTCATATACTGTGCCATATCCTTCCCATGGGTTTGCCACACCTCGGGAACAGACACCGTCTCAAAGGAAGAATCATCAAAGCCGTTTTTATAAAAATCGTCCATATCGTACAGGGAAGACTTGTACAAAAACTTCCACGTCCCGTTCAGGGAATGAAAAAAGGGAGATTCCTCTCTGGGACGAAGCGCATTCTGTCCTTCGGAAAAGGGGATAAAATAGGCGCGGGAGGGCATTTCATTGACACGAAACACCTTCACATCACGGTGATAAGTAAGCTCGGACAAAAAGCCCATAAAAAAACTCCTTACATAACATTTTTCCTATCTGCAGTTTTGCAGATTCATTTCAATTTCCTTGTCGACGCAGGAGAACCTGTTGGGCGCGGAGGGCATCTTCCTTGGTGGTAATTTTGAAATTTTCACACTGACAGGGAATCATTTTCACTCTGCCGCCGGCGGCGGCGACCATGCCCGCATCGTCGGTGTAGTCCCCTGTCAAAACACAGGCGCGGCGATAGAGATCCGCAGAAAAGACCTGGGGGGTGGCGGCGGCCATGAGAGCCGACCGATCGGGGGTGGCAACAACAAAACCGTCGGAATCCACCTGCTGAATGGTATCGTGCACGGGAAAGGCGGCACAAACCGCTCCGTACTTCAGAGCATTACGGTGGATACGGTCAATCTCTTCGGGAAGAATCAACGGACGGGCGCCGTCATGAATCGAAACATAATCCACATCTCCCAAAGCAACAAATCCCTTCTTTACCGATTCGCCCCGGGTTTTCCCCCCCTCAACAACTGCAGTGACCTTGGAAAATTCCTCCGTCAGTTCCCGAACAAAGCAAAGACTTTCCCGTCGGGTGGGGATGACAATGCGGCTCACGGTGGAAGCACGTTGAAAAGCCCAAAGGGTATGCCACAAAACGGGCTTACCCAGAAGGTCAAACATAAGCTTATCCTCGCCGAAGCGGACACCCGATCCTGCGGCGGGAAGAATCACACCAAAGGTTTTTGCCATATTCAAATCCTCCTGTAATCAATCCTTTTCTTCACGGGGAAGCGACTCGATCCGAGCCTGTCCCTTGCGGGCAAGAAAGCGATAAACAACGGCAGAAACGATCATAACAGCAACCGATGCTCCGAAGGAAGCCCCTCCCACGGTGGAGGACTCCCATTCGAAGTTCTGCTGAAAATAGGACAGAAGCAATACAAAAACCTGAATTGCCAACATAAGCGCAGAGGCAATCATCCCCCAGCGCAGATATCCGTCCTTGCGGATTCCCACGCGGAATCGAAAGACCGAAGCCAAAACCACTCCCGCAAGGGAGGAGGCAATCCAAAGCGTCGCCAGCCCGTAGGCAATCCAACGGGAAGAAAGATTCATTGTCAACATCGACAGAAGAAACAGACCCCACGAACCAAGGCCGCAGAGAAGACAAATCCAGGTACGATTTTTCATAAAAAACACCTCGGGGAATACTCTTTTTTACTATTATACCATTTGTGCAAAAATTTGTCAAGATTTCGTTCCCGTTTTTTAATAATATCATAGTATTATTTACATATATGACACGAAAGGAACCGTTACGTATGATAAAAATTGCACCTTCCCTGCTGGCTGCCGACCTGGCAGACTTAAAAAACGAGTTGAACAGCATTTCCGACGCGGATTATCTCCACGTTGATGTCATGGACGGGATTTTTGTTCCCAACATTGCCTTCGGCCTGCCTCTGACAACCGCCATCGGCCGCATTGCGGACATTCCCATGGACGTCCATCTGATGATCACCCATCCTCAGAATTATGTTGAAGCCTTTGCTAAAGCGGGGGCAGAGATTATCACCTTCCACGTGGAAAGCGATTGCGACATCGATGAATGCATTGCCAAGATCAAGGCCTGCGGCAAAAAGCCCGGACTGGTCATCAATCCCGCCACGGGGCCGGAAGAAGTTTTGCCCCGCCTGAAGGACCTTTACATGGTGCTGGTCATGACGGTACAGCCCGGCTTCGGCGGACAGAAGTGCAAGGAAGAATGCTTCGACAAGGTCAAAGCCCTACGGGAGGAAATCACCCGCCTCGGTCTGGACACTCACATTGAAGTGGACGGAGGCATCACCGCCGAAAACGCACCCCGTGCCATTGCGGCGGGAGCGGACATACTGGTGGCAGGGTCTTCGGTCTTCGGCGCCGCAGACCGCAACGGAGCCATCGCCGCATTGAAAGGAAACTGATCATGTTTTTCACACCCCAATACGAAAAAACCGTGCGGGAGGTCACTGTATCGATCCGTACCTATATTACCGACCCCGAGACCACGGTGATCGTCAACATGGACACGGTCAACGGGTACTTCAAGAAGGGGAAAATGGCATCTTCCAGACTGAATGCCATCATACCCCAGTTGGTACGAGTCAACGAATACTATCTCGACAGTCCCAAGCTCTTCTTTACCGACACCCACACCCCCCAATCGGAGGAATTTGAAACCTATCCCGCCCATTGTGTAGACAAGTATGAGCAGGAAGTGATCAGCGAACTGGAATCCTTTGCCGAGGTGGGCGAAATCATTCCGAAAAACTCCACCAACGGTTTTTTCTGCAAGCAATATTTGGCATGGCTTGCAAAGCACAAGGAAATCGAGAATATTATTATCGTCGGTGCCTGCACCGACACCAGCGTTCTGCAGTTTGCCCTCGCTCAACGGGCCTACTGGAACGAAAACAATAACAACAATCGGATCATCGTCATCGAAAATGCGGTGCAGACCTATCACGATGATATTCACAACGGGGATCTGATGCACAATTTTGCGCTGTTCAACATGTACATGAACGGCATTAAGCTGGCCAATCTGTGATGATGAAAAAGACACCCATCCAAGAGTTCTACGAAAGGATTCCCACCTTCCCCTGCAAAGAGGGCTGCACCCGCTGTTGCGACAACTGGGTGCAATTCGCCCCCGAGGAAGAAGCGCGGTGCGGGGGATTTGCCTTTGACGGTCCCCTCTGTCCAAAGCTGAAGAACGGAAAGGGATGCACGGTCTATGAAGACCGCCCCCTGATCTGCCGTCTTTTCGCCTCCTCGGTGCTGATGCCCTGTCCCTACGGATACGGTCCGAAGGAGCCTTTGTCCGAGGAAGAAACCCATGCAATTCTTAAGGAATATCTGAAACTGAAACGAGAACAGGAAGAAGCATATGGCAAAAACAACCTCTAAAACAAAGACCGTATACATTTGCTCTCAATGCGGAAACGAAAATCCGAAATGGGCGGGACAATGTCCCGCCTGCGGTGCGTGGAATTCCTTCTTTGAAGAAGTGGTGCAGCCCGAAAAGCCCCTTCCCGCCATGGTTGCCGACCCGTTGAAGAGGACACAGCCCAAGCGGCTTCGGGAGATCTCCGCCGAGAGTGAAATTCGTCAATCCACGGGCATCTCCGAACTGGATCGTGTACTGGGTGGCGGGATTGTCAAGGGATCCCTGATTTTGGTCAGCGGTGAGCCTGGCATCGGTAAATCCACCATCCTGCTGCAGATGTGCATGAAAATGAAGGATCTTCGCATCCTTTACGTCTCAGGGGAAGAATCTCCCCGTCAGATCAAGCTGCGGGCCGATCGGGTGGGCGAATATCCCGAGAATCTGTTTATTCTGCCCGAAACCGACATCGCCGCCGTGGTGGAGCGCACCGAAGAGGTTGCTCCCGATCTTCTGGTGGTAGATTCCATTCAGACCATGTACCGTCAGGACATGACCTCCGCCCCCGGCTCCGTGCCTCAGGTACGGGAATGCACGTCGGAATTGATGCGTCTTGCAAAGGCCAACGAAATCCCTACCTTTGTGGTCAGCCATGTAAATAAGGAAGGAGCCATTGCGGGACCGAAGGTGATGGAGCACATGGTGGATGCAGTGCTTTATTTTGAAGGAGAGCGTTCCTCCGATCACCGTATTCTGCGTGCCATCAAAAACCGCTTTGGTTCCACCAATGAGATCGGTGTGTTTGAAATGACCGAAAGCGGACTTCGGGAGATCATCAACCCCTCGGAGATGTTTCTTCTGGACAAGCCCGAAAACGTATCCGGTATTGCAACCCTATGCGTTATGGAGGGTACCCGTCCCATCATTGCCGAGGTGCAAACCCTTGTTTCAAAAACGCCCTTCCCCTCTCCCAGAAGAACGGCGGTAGGCTTTGATTATCAGCGATTGAATCTGATTTTGGCGGTGCTGGAGCGTCGGTGTGGTCTGTTTTTCGGAGCATCGGATGTATACGTCAATGTCATCGGAGGTCTGCGTCTGGACGAGCCTGCGGCGGATCTGGGGGTAGCGGTGGCTATGGTGTCGGCGGTGAAAGACTTTGTCCTCCCCGAAAAGACCATGTTCATCGGCGAAATCGGTCTTGCGGGGGAACTTCGGGCTGTGTCTGGCATTGAAAAAAGGCTCCACGAAGCTGCGTCCTTGGGATTCACCCGATGTATTATCCCTGCACGGAACAAACCCAAGGGTAGTTTTCCTCAGGAGATTATTCCTGCCTATTCCATCAAAGACGTTTTGAATAAAATATAAGAGGTAACATAATCATGCCCTATTCGGTTTTTCTTGATTTTGACGGCACATTGAAAGCGCCCGGCGCAAAAAAAATGTCTCAACGGGTTGTGGATGCATTGGAAAACGCTCAAAAAAAGGGACATAAAATTTTTCTCAACACAGGGCGCACCGTTGCCTTTCTGGACATTGATGCCTTCCGCGGATTCCGTTTTGACGGGTATCTGTGCGGATGCTCCTACATCAACGTAAGGGGCAAAATCCTCATGGCAGACCGTTTGACCGCCGACGAGCTTCAGCCCATTGTTGCTCATTTCTACGGACGGGATATTATCGTTTTGCTGGAAGGCGAAAACGCCATGTGGGCGGCCTACGACAAGGAAGGTGTAACCGAATCTCAGGGAATGATCCCCCTGAATGATATCAACGATATCTTCCGCATCTGCGAGCTGGAGCCCATCACAAAAATGAATGTGCTGATCAATTTGGAGCAGGAGGATCTGGACTTTGTCCGACAGTTTGCGGACCCCATCGAGCGGGACGACACCACCTGCACGGAAATTGTTTCCAAAGGACATGACAAGGCATATGTCATGAACAAGGCGGTGGAATATCTGGATTTGGATCCCGAAAAAGTCATCGCCATAGGGGACAGCAGCAATGACTTTGCCATGCTGGATGCGGCACCGATTTCGGTGGCGATGGGGAATGCCTCCGACGAGGTAAAGCGGCGGGCAACCTATGTAACGGCATCGGTGGAGGAGGACGGCGTGGCGGTCTTTCTGGAGGAATTTCTGAAATGACCCCTTACGTTTTTTTCCTTGATATTGACGATACGATTTTATACAAAAACACCATAAGCCCCCGCGTACTCTCCGCCATGAAACTCGCCCGCCAAAAGGGCCATTTCGTTTACATCAACACAGGACGGGCGCCTTCCTTTTTCGATAACACGCTTCGAACCCTCCCCGTGGACGGCTACGTCTGCGGATGCGGAGCTCTTGTACTGCAAAATGGCAAGGTCCTGTATCAAGCAGAGTACCCCACCGAGGCGCTGATCCGCTGGATGAAGCAGCTGACAAAGCCTGAGGATCCGGGATTTGTCATTGAAGGAGAAAAGCGCATTTTTCGTTACCGTAACTCCTATTGGAGACCCTGGAAGGAATGGGTTCTCAGCGATTCGGTGGAGGATTTTCATGAATATCTGACCACGGACACCGTAGTAAAAGCGAGCATCTGCAACGACATTGATCCCTGCATTCTGCCTGCGCTGGAGCAGGATTTTCACGTTATTTATCACCCTACGGAGCACTATACCGAATGTTGCCCCAAGGGATGCTCCAAGGCCACGGGGATGGAAATTATCATGAAGCATCACGGGCTGGATATGTGCCGCAGCGTGGCTATCGGAGACAGCGAAAATGATCTGGACATGCTTTGCGCCGCAGGCATCGGCGTTGTGATGGGACAAGCTCGGGATGAGATCAAGCAATACGCCGACCGCATCACCGCATCTGTCACGGAAGACGGCGCCGCTGTAGCCATTGAAGAACTGATCCGGGAGGAATAAGCCATGAATAAAATCATCACATACGATACGCTGCGGAATTTTACCTATTCCAATGACACCCTCTGTAAAGTCCCCGTCAAGGGCGTTGTTCTCTTTTTCCGCGGGCTGGGTGCAAAGGACATGTTTCGGGAAGATCCCGAAATTGCGTTGCGATATGCGGAACAGGGAATTGTTTATCTGGTTCCTTATTATAATCCTTGGAACTGGATGAACCGACAGGCCCTGGCCTACACGGAAGAGATTCTGGATGTTCTTTTCGCCCATTACGGTTGGAACGAAGATCTTCCCATTGTCTCCACGGGACAAAGCATGGGAGGGCTTGCATCGCTGATTTTCACCGCACGGGCAAAGCGCACTCCCAAAGCCTGCGTAGCCAACTGTCCCGTCTGCGACCTGGTATATCACGTCACCGAGCGGGAGGATCTCCCCCGTACCCTTTACAGCGCCTTCTTTGACTGCGAAGGAAGCATGGAGGACATTCTTGCCGACTACTCTCCCCTGCACCTGGCGCAAAAGGGAGAAATGCCGAAGGCAGACTATCATATCTTCCATTGCACCGAGGATAAATCGGTCAACATGCAACGCCACAGCGACCGCTTTGTGGCGGAAATGAAAAAGAACCGCAAAATCACCTATTATCCCGTCCTCGATCAAGGACATTGTAAGCTGTCCGAGGCGGCATGGGAAAAATATTACGCCCTGCCCGAGGACATTATTTTGGAACGAGGAAAACAATGAAAGTGCTGATTACAGGCTTCGAGCCCTTCGGAGGAGAAGCGGTCAACCCCTCCGAGGAGGTTGTGAAAGCCCTTCCCGACAGCATCGGGGACCGAGAGATTGTCAAACAAATCCTGCCCACCGTATTTGAAAAAGGGAGCAAGACCCTCATTGCCGCATTGGAGAAGCATCAACCCGACCTACTTCTGTGCGTAGGGCAGGCAGGAGGAAGAAGTGGCATCACGCCCGAGAGAGTTGCCATCAATCTGCGGGATGCATCCATTCCCGACAACGAAGGAAATGAGCCCTCGGATGAGCCCATCATTCCGCAGGGAGAAGCTGCCTATTTTTCCACCCTCCCCATCAAGGAAATGGTCAAAGCGGTCAAGGACCTTGCCCTGCCTGCGACAGTCTCCAACACGGCGGGCACCTTTGTCTGTAACGAGGTGATGTACACCGCCCTGCACTATGCAAAAACCTGCTGTCCGCATCTGAAGGCGGGCTTTGTTCATATCCCCTACACGGAATCGCAGGTCCGAAACAAGCCCGAATCCACGCCTTTTTTCAAGGAAGAAGACATTCTAAGGGCAATGATTGCAATGATTCGGGTACTGTAAACATAAATCGAAATCCCCGAGGGTTCATTCCTTCGGGGATCGTTCTTTGTGCAGTTTACTGTATTCCTTGGGGGAAATTCCGTACTCCTTGCGAAAGGCGCAGGTAAAGGCAGAAAGACTGTCAAATCCGCAATCATAGGCGGCACGGGTGACCGATGCCCCCTCCTCCAAAGCCCTTGCCCCCACCAAAAGGCGACAACGGATCACATATGCCGAAACGGAAATATTGTAATATCGCTTGAACAAGCGAGTCAGATGCTCTCTGGTATAAAAGAATTTTTTTGCAAGTTCCGCAACCGACCCGATGCTTCGAAAATGCTCGTCAATGTAACGGCGGATAGCCACTACGGGTGCAGGTAGAGCCACCGAGGAGGCGCGCTCGTTACCGCAACGGTCGATCAACGCAAAAATCTGCACCGCCAGCGCACGGCACAGAAGAAGATTGCATTCCCCCTCACATTCCCGCCTCAAGCCTTCCAGCAGACGAAGTAATGCGGTACGGGATTCCTCCGAAAGACGCAAGGAAAAATCCTCGGAACGGGCAGCAAAGCGCAGCAAGGTGGAATTCCGATCCGAAAACGCACCGGCACGAAAGTAGAAAACGTACCGTTCATACTTCCCATCCTCGCGAAGCAGGGCGGTATGCTGCTTCCCGGGGGAAAACCAAACCACACTCGCATCCTCGAAGGGAATCAGCCCATCGCCGCATACATAATCCACCGCCCCCGCCACGGGAATCACCAGCTCCCAATAATCATGCTCACGGGGAACCTGATCGAAGGTGGATTTTGTATAATAGGTGGTTCGATGGGAAAACAACAAATCCTCCCCGAGCACATAGTCTTTCCATCCAAACACACTGCAGTAGGGCTTGGAATCGGGCAAACACATGGAACGAGGCACATAGCTGCCTAAATTCAAATGGCGTTGTACATACTTTCTCATAAGATCACATTTTCAAAATAATTTATCACGGATCCGATTGCAAAATCCGATAAAATAAGGTAAAATAAAAGAAATTCAAGATCTCTTTTTTTTGTATTGTAACATATTTTTATTCAATTGTCAAGGAGTTTTTACCATGATCAACACCGATTCTTTGAAAAACTGCACCCACAAAGCCGATCTCTGCGTGGTGGGAGGCGGTCTTGCGGGCATTTGCGCCGCCATCGCCGCAGCACGTCACGGCGCAAAGGTGGTTCTCATGCAGGACCGTCCCATGCTGGGAGGCAACTCCTCTTCGGAAATCCGCATGTGGGTTTCAGGCGCAGGAAGCCGCGTGCGACATCTGCAGGAGACGGGCTTGATGGAAGAAATCTTACTGGAAAACATGCACCGCAATCCTTCCCGTAATTTTTCCGTCTGGGATTCTATTTTATATGAAAAAGTAAAAGCGGAAGAAAACATTGAGCTTCTGCTCAACTGCGCCTGCTGCTCCGCAGAGATGAAGGGCAACCGTATCCAATCTGTAACGGGCTTCCAACTGACCACCTACACATGGCAGACCGTGGAAGCGGATCTGTTTGCCGACTGCTCGGGAGACAGCATTCTTGCAGGCCTTTCGGGGGCACAGTATCGGGTGGGCGCCGAAAGCAAGGAAGAGCACGGGGAATCCCTCGCCCCCGAGCAGGGACACAAGGGAACCATGGGAATGAGTTTGATGATTCAGGCCCACGAAACCGACCGTCCCATCTCCTTCATTCCTCCCACATGGGCCTACTCCTTCCCCACCGACGAATCCATGAACTTCAAGCCCCATGACTGTCTGAACAAGACCAACACCAACTTCTATTGGATTGAGTTGGGAGGCGAAGAGGATTCCATTCATGACACGGAAACCACCCGCGATGAACTGCTGAAGATCGCCTTCGGGGTTTGGGATCACATGAAAAACCACGGAGACCACGGGGCCGAAAACTGGGAACTGGATTGGATTGGCTTTTTACCCGGCAAACGGGAAAGCCGCCGCTATGTGGGCGATTACATCATGACCCAGGATGACGTAATGAGCGGTCGCAAATTCCATGATGCAGTGGCTTACGGCGGCTGGCAGATCGACAATCATCTGCCCGGCGGATTCCGCATGAGTGCCACAAACGAAGGACATTTGCAGAAAGTCCGCCTTAAAGAGCCCTACACCATCCCCTTCCGCAGTCTTTATTCGGTCAACATTGAAAACCTGATGTTTGCGGGACGGAACCTGAGCGCCACCCATTTGGCCTTTGCCTCCGCACGGGTCATGGGAACCTGCGCCGTTATGGGACAAGGAATTGGTACCGCTGCCGCCGTTGCAATCAAGCGCGGAGTGCTTCCCCGAGAGCTGGGCAAAACCCACATCAAAGAGGTGCAGCATCTCCTGCTGGAGGACGACTGCTTCCTCCCCGGATTGACCCGCACCATGCCCGAGTTGACGAAAAAAGCAACCCTTTCTGCGGAATACGGCGACGCAGCCCTGCTCCAAAACGGTCTTGACCGCAAAATCTGGGGTAACGACAACGGATACTGGGGCATCTGCCATCGGGCAATCACCTATACGTTCCCCGAAAAGACCAGAATCAACGGCTTCCGTCTGGTGGTAGACAGTGACCTTGATCGGGAATTCACCGAAGGAAATCCCGACGTTCTGAACATCTCCTGCACTCTCTTCCGGCGCAAGGATTACAATCACACCACCTTCGGCTTCCCCAAGTGCATGGTCAAGGACTTCCGCATCGAAGCGCAGGAGGAGGACGGCACGTGGAAAACGGTCTATGAGATGAAAGACAATTATCAGCGTCTGATCCGAGATACATTGAACGTGGAGACCACCGCCTTGCGGCTGATTCCCGAAGACACTTATTTTTCCGCATCCCTCTGGAACACCTACGGCAGCGCGCAAGCCCACATTTTTGCCTTTGACATTCACTAAAGCAAGAGGAAGAAGGAAATCACTATGACAAAATTTCCCTTCACCACAGTGTTTTTTGATGTGGACTGCTGTCTTTTGGACACCCACACATCGGAGCGCCGCATCTTAAAGGAACTGTACGCACAACAGGGGCAACAGATCGCAGACGAAACCGTTCTCTCCTATCAATCCATCAACCGAACCCTTTGGAAATATTTGGATCGGGGCGAAATCACCCGAGAAGAATTATATCTGCGCAGGTTTCGACTTCTGTTTGAGCAATATCCCCACATCCTTCCCGCCGAAAAGGTCGCTCCTTGGTTTTTGGATCAACTGGCCCATGCCTACGATCCCGCACCGGGCGCCGCACACCTGCTAAAACGGATGAAAGACGCAGGAGCAAGAATATTCACCGCCTCCAACGGAATCGGCGCAGTCATGAACGGGCGGGTAAAAAACGCAGGTCTGTCCACATATATAGACGGTTGTTTTGCGGCGGATGAGGTGGGGGCCATGAAACCCAGTCCCGCATACTTTGATTATATTTTTCGCCACAGCGGAGAAACCGATCTGTCCCGCACCCTGATGGTGGGTGACAATCCCGTCACCGACGTGAACGGCGCCGTGGAATACGGCATGACAGGAGCCCTTTTGGGTCATCGCTGGCAATCGGAAAGCAGGGCATCCTATTCCGCCCCCACAGTTCCCGATTTGGAAAAGTTTCTGTTCGGTGACTGATCGCAATTCCAAAATACACACAAAAACGCACCCGAGTTTCGGGTGCGTTTTTGTCAAACCTTCTTTTGAAGGTGCCTGCAAATTTTATAGGTCAGTTTATACAGACAACACAACAAATCCGGGCCGCTTCCGGTAAAAACCGTTCCGTCCTTGGCGGTTGCTTTTCCGTAAAAATACCCTTCGGCGTTTACAAAATCAATGCTTACATCACAATCGGTTTTCCATTGAAGCCAAGCAATCAAGTCATGCTCTTGGGGAAGCCATACTCCTTCTCGAGCAACCTTTTGATCTTGCTCCGAAAAGCACATCGAAGAATCCTCGCACTTGCCGCCAATGACATAATCATATCCTTCAAAACAGTATACCATACCTTGGCCGCAATAGTGTTCCTTATCAAAGGGTTCGGGTACACTGTTTGAGCAATTTTCAAAAACATCATGGAACGAAAACCCAACAGACTTTAGTTTTTGAACCATTTCCAATGTTAAATAACTCATAAACTCACCCTCCTGCACCGAGACATCATCGTAATTACTGCTGCTGATATTTCTTTTTACCCTTTAGAATCGCTGCATAAACAGGGATTCCGATCAATGGGAAGAGCATACCAACCAGCATACCCAGCTTCATGCCCAGCTGATCGGGGGTAAGGGAAAGGCTTTCGGCAAAGGCCGCCGCCTCGGGATGGGACACGGTAAGGTCGGTAATAATCCCCACAGCCTGAGGAACCACAGAAGCGCCCAAGTCACCGCCCGCAGCCATCAGCGCATAGATAAACACGCCACCCGTGGGGAAGCGGTTGGAGGCAACCACCAAATTCCCGGGCCAGAGCATGGAGGTGCAGAAGCCCGCAAAACCGCAGGCCGCAAGACCTAAAATGGGGAAGGGTGTCACCGCGGCCAAGCCGTAACAAATAGCGGCACCGATTCCGCCCAAAAGAAGAACGCGCTCCACATTCTTGCCGATTTTAGCGTAGAGAGAACGTCCCAAGCCCAGCATCATCGCAAACATGGCAACGCCGAACAGATCGCCGTAGACCTTGGGAATCCCCAAGGATTGCTCCAGATACCCCGATGCCCATTGGGCCATGGTGCATTCTGCGGCACCGCCCAAGAATATGGCAAATACGCTGAGCCAAATTCCCTTGTTCTTCAGCAGATGAAGGGCACCGGTGGTCTTTTCGGGGGTATCCATCTTGGGGATCTCCGACCCCGCAAACAACAGGGCGGAAAGCAAAGGAATCAGCGCAAAAAAGAGGGCGAGAAAATACCAATATGTATTGTCAACCAACAGAAGATACACGGTAGAAACAACCACAACCCCCACAACGCCCCAGGCATAGATGGAATGAAGCTTGCTCATTTCACGGTCAGGGTCTTTTGCGGGGATGGCAGCAATCACGGGGCTGATCAAAACCTCCGCAAGGCCGCTGGCCGCAGAGAAAATTACCGTGCCGATCACGATTCCGAGATAAGAATAGGAAGGGAACAGCATGGGCAAAATCGCATACACCAAAAGCCCCACCACCGCAATCACGGGAGTCAGCTTCACTGTTTTGGGAATATTAAACTTATGAGAGAAAAAGGAAAAGACCAGATCAATTCCCAACTGGGTGCAGAAATTGATCAGAACCAGAAGCCCCAACAGAGAATAGGAGATTCCGTACAGACTGTGAAAGGTCAAAAACAGAATGGGGGACAGATTACCCACCACCGACATGGTAATGTTTGTGGTGTAGCAGGCAATCTTCAGACGCTTAAACTTTGCTTCCATAATAAGAACTCTTCCTTCAAAAAAATGACCTTCCCCCCATTGTAAGGGGGAAGTTGATATTACTTTTTCAATTCCTTGCGGAAGGTAAAAACCTCCCGTCCTTGGGCGGTTACATCCTCTCCCGTAGAAATCAGCCCAACCGTATCGCAGAGACGCAGAGAGGGCGTATTGGTCTTGCGCACTCGGGCGGTAGCTGCGGAATACCCCTTTTCGGCAGCAAGACCAAGGACGGAACGAACGGCTTGCGTTCCGTAGGTTTTCCCGCGAAATCCGGGGAAAATATGGGCACCCACAGAAACCGAATCGGGAGATGCCTCCAGCAAATTCACGTAGCCGACAGGGACATTCTCCACCGTGACGGCGAAAAATTCGCAATACTTTCCTTCATAAACACGGGTGTTCCACGCCGAAACCATGGCCTCAAGATCGGCCTTGGACTTGTTGGGGTAGAGATATTGCTTCAGCAACGGCACATCCGCAGCAGTAAAAGGACGAAGGGAAACCGCTTTTAGCGCTTCCTTCTTCTTTTCCCGCAGAGCACCGAAAAACGTAGACAACACCGATTCGCATTCCTCTTTCATCACACCGCGAATCACCTCAGGGCGATGGTTAAAGGGCAATTGGGTCAAATCACAAAGACTTCCCATGCAGCCCCCCTTGGGGTCCATGGCGCCGATGTACACCCGACGAATGCGGGCATTGATCACAGCTCCCGCGCACATGGGGCAGGGCTCCAGGGTG
>JAGAOU010000036.1 GCA_017623595.1 Clostridia bacterium | reverse complement strand
GCGGTCCCCCTCCCTTTACACAAGGGAGGCTTTATTTTTGTGCATTTCTCAATGTTTTTTCGCTGTTCAAGAGCCGCTCTCAGACAGTAAAATAATAGGAAGTTCGTGCGCAACGGTCAGGCTCCCTTGTGTAAAGGGAGCCGGCTCGCCATATGCGAGACTGAAGGATTGTATGGGACAAAAAGATTCTTTTTATGGTTTATCGAAAAATTGAGAGCCAATCCGTTTTGGATTGGCTCTTTGGCTTGTTGGCGGTTTCGGGAGGAAAAATCAGAAGCGAAGGACGTCTTCCTCTTCTTCCTCGGTGTCCTCGGAGAATTCATCGGCGTCGGGGTCGGTGGCGTAATGCTCTTCCAGTTCCTCCTGCGCCTCCTTTTCCATGCGGCGTTTTTTCAGTTTTCGCACCAAAAGGAAGATCCCGAAGCCCACAAGAATGAGGGCGACGATGATGCCGACGATGATGGCGATCTTCTTCCATTTGTTGCTTTTTTCTTCCGCTTCCTGTTTTTTGAAGATGTTCAGAGCGGACTTCAGTTTGTTGATGGCTTCGGAAATTTTCATAACGAACCTCCTTTTTCGGTTGTCGAAGTTTGTTGTATGACTACAATTATATTATATCCGATTTTTCGCAACAAGGCAAGCGCTTTCACAAAAAAGTTCCAATTGTTTGCAAACCGTAAGAATTTTGCAACAGGATTTCCGATTTTTACACCCCGGCGGCTTTGATGGAGTCGATCAACTCTCGCACCGCTTCTTCCTCGGTGGCCCAGGAGGTGCAGATGCGGATGGTGGTATTGTCGGCATCGGGCTTTCCCCAGGTTTCGAAGGCGTATTTCTGATTCAAAAAGTCCAGAATAGTGTTGGGCAGGGTGACGAAAATCTGATTGGCGGTGGTTTCATAGAGAAGGGGGAATCCGCTTTTCCTCAGCGCATCGCGGATTTTATCGGCCTGACGGTCGGCCTTTTCGGCGATTTCGGTATACAGACCGTCGGAAAAGAGGGTCAAAAACTGGATCCCCAAAAGGCGACCCTTTGCCAGCATACCGCCCCGCTGCTTGATCAAATAGCGAAAATCGGCCTTGTATTGGGGACGGAAAATCATCACCGCTTCGCCGAACAGGGCGCCGCATTTGGTGCCGCCCACGCTGACGATGTCGCATTTTGCGGCAATATCCTCAAAACTCAAATCGTTGCCCCCCGCCGCCAAGGCATAGGCCAGACGGGCGCCGTCCATAAAGAGGGGCAGATGATAGGCGCGACAAACACGGGAAAGATCGAACAGCTCCTGCTTGGTATAGAGGGTTCCGTTTTCCGTGGGATGGGAAATATAGACCATGCCCGGCTGCACGATATGCTCGTGGCTGCCGTCGGCATAATGGGCGTTGACATATTCCTCCACCTGCTTGGCGGTGATTTTGCCATCCACGGAGGGAAGGGTGAGGACTTTATGCCCCGTAGACTCGATGGCCCCCGTCTCATGGGCGTTGATGTGCCCCGTTTCGGCGGACAAAACCCCTTGATGGGGACGAAGCAGGGCGGCGATGACGGTGGTATTGGACTGCGTCCCACCTACAAGGAAATGAACATCCGCATCGGGCGCATTGGCGGCACGGCGCAGAATCTCCCGCGCCTTTTCGCAATAGGGGTCACATCCGTATCCCACAGTTTGCTCAAAGTTGGTCTGGGTGAGGGCTTTCAGAATCCGAGGGTGACATCCCTCTTGATAATCGCAGGCAAAACGGTACATAATCTTTTTCCTTTCTGTTGTGTGGTGTATGTGTGGACAAAAACAAAAAACAAGTGTGGGTTAAAACCAATATTCATGCATGACGGAGAGGATTTGGGGGGTGATAGGATCGTCAATGCTGTCGGGGAGAAGGGCTTCTGCGTGGCAATGGGGACAGACGGCGGTTTGGCCGTCGTCTGTATAGGTCGTGACGTTGCGGGCATCGGAGCTTTGCAAACAATAAAAGCAATAACACGTTTGAGACACGGCCACAAGATCTTTGTTATGACTACTGTAGGCGTGCAGTTTTTCCATCTGCTGCTCTTCATCGTAAGAATAAAAGCGTCTTTTTTTTGGTTCTTTGGGGTTTGGATTTTCCGTTGCTTCGTCGGACGTGCGCTCCGTTGTTTTATACCGACGGACGATCCGCAGAACCTCAATCACGGCAAAAAGAACCAAAAAGGCAAGGAAAATAAAAAGTTCCGGAGTTTCCCGTCCTTCACCGTAAAAGAAGATGAAAAGCAACAGACACAATATGATTCCAAAGGAAACAAAGAGCTGCCTCTTGAAATCCCGGGATTTTTGGGCCTTCCGAAAAAATTCGTAGTCTGCCTTGATTTGATCGGGAGACAGAACAAAGGAATCCTGCTTTTTTTGAATTCTTTCAAGAATTCGTTGCTCGTCATAAGAAACTCGGGCACCGCAGGAGGGACACATGAACCGATGGTTGTAGACATCATACGCCCGCTGCGGAAAGGATCCACGCTCATGGTATTGGCGATAGTCCCGATCGTCTTTCGTTACCACACGGTGGGTCTTTTCCTTTTTCAGCCTCGCACCGCAGTGCGCGCAATGATAGGAACGAAAGATCATTCCAAAGGGAATGGAAACACTTTTTCCATTCATAGTATCGACTCCTTTCCAAACAGGATTGTAAAACATCATGCCGCAGGCGCATCATTTGCCCAAAGATCATGTTTTCCATGAGAGGGTCGGCGACCTAAAGACCGATCCTCTGTAACCGAGCCTTAACTTTACCAATCCTCCCGACGAATGTAATTCGTCGGCACTCGGCTTTTCTTCTTTTTGGTACTTTTTCTTCTTTTCTCCTGAAAAGAAGAAAAAGTACACCACGTTCCTCTAACTCGTTTCCCCCTCTTATTTCCCCACGCAGAAGCGGGAGAAGATTTCGTGAACGATGCTGTCGGAAACTCGTTCGCCGGTGATTTCGCCGACGGCGGCAAGGGCCTCCTCCAAATCGGAAACGATAACGTCGGGGGTGAGGGTCAGGTTGTCCGAGGCCCGGGCAAGGGCAGATTCGATGCGGCAAAGGCATTGATATTGCCGTCCGTTGGTGATCACCGCCGAGCCTGCGGGCAGGTCGGTGGCAAAAAGATCGGCCAGGCAGGCCTCCAATTTCGGCATCCCATCCCCCGTCACCGCACTGATGCGGAAGGAGGGAGCGGCGGAGGCCCAGGCGGGCAACGGGGCGTCATACAGGTCGGATTTATTGAACAAAAATAGAGTTTTTCCTTGATATTGCAGGGCTTTTTCCCCGATGACGCGATCCTGCTCATCGGGATGATCCCCAAAGACACAAAGGATCAGATCTGCTTTTTCCATGGCCTGCACCGCACGGTCCACGCCGATTTTCTCCACCCGATCCTCCGTTTCACGAATTCCTGCCGTGTCGGTCAAAAGCAGTTTAACCCCGCCGAACACCACCGATTCGGTGACCGTGTCCCGTGTGGTGCCCGCGATGTCGGTGACGATGGAGCGATTTTCCCCCGCAAACAGATTCATCAGACTGGATTTTCCCACGTTGGGACGCCCGCACAGAGCGGTGCGCACCCCTTCCCGCAGGATTTTTCCCTTGCCGTAGGAGGCGGTCAGGGTTCGCACCCGTGTCAGAGCCTCGGTCAGAAGGAGATCAATCTCTTCGGTGGAAACCTCCCCGATTTCATCGTCGGGATAATCCACATATGCCAGCAGCTTTGCCGTGATGGCAAGGATCTGACCTCGGATTTCCCCAATGGCGTTGCCCACCGTCCCGTCCAGCTCGCTCATGGCGGCGCGGGCGGCGGAGGAATATTCCGCATCAATCAGATCCATTACCCCTTCCGCGCGGGTCAGATCGGATTTCCCGTTGAGGAAGGCCCGCTTGGTGAATTCTCCCCCAAGCGCCTGCCGTGCCCCCTTGGAAAAGAGAAGGCGCAAAACCCGATCCAGCAGATAAACACCCCCGTGACAGGAAAACTCCACCGTGTCCTCTCCCGTGTAGGAATAAGGACCGCGGAAAGCGGTGACCACCACCTCATCCACAACCTCGCCCCGATCATGAAGATAGGCGAAGGCCACGTTTCGCTTCCGATCTTCGGCAATCAGCCGTCCCGATCCGGGGAAGCGCAGGCAGGCCTCGGCGATGGAAAAGGCTTCGGGACCCGACATGCGGATCACCCCGATGGCGGCCTTGAAGGGGGCAGTGGCGAGGGCGGCGATGGTGTCCATACAGATCTCCTTGTCAATCAATCTGAGAAAAATTATTGTTCCGTAACGTTTTCGTTCTCGGGAACACGGTCAGAGGAGTCGGTGCCCGATTCCGAGCCTCCGTCCTCCGGAGGTACATAGGTAAATTTCATAACATTGGTGCCATCCTCCACGGTGCTTTCGCCGCCCTCGGAAATGAGCAGATAGTTGCCCTCGATCCCCTCGAAAACCTTGTCGGAGATCAGCAGGTTCCCGTTAAAGGAAACCGTTCCGTCGGTAGCTTTGGCATGATAGGTGGGCGTGGCATTGAAGATACAGCCCGTTACGCTGACCGTACCCTCGCCCGTGGATTGAACGCCGATGGGCAACGTTGCGGAAATCAGAGCGGCACGCAGGTCGGCGCTTCCCCCCGCGGCGGAGAGAAGCTCACCTTCGGGGGCAGAGCCCTTGCAGAGCATGCCCTGCACCGTCAGTTTCCCGTCGGTCAGCGTCAGAGGACGGGAGGGACCGCTTGTTCCCTCGTTGCAGAGGGCCACGCAGGACAGAAAAACCTCCGCCCGATCGGCGATGGAAATTCCGCCCTCGGACTTACGCAGAGCCAGAAGGGTTGCGGAAACCTTGGAGACACCCGTAATATCTATGGCCTGCAGACAACGATCGGCAAAAAATTCGGAAAGCGTCACCTGAGAATCGGTCACCGAAAGCCCCACAAGGGTATGGGTGGCCGAGATGTCGGCAACGGAAACATCCCGCAGGGTCACGTCTGTACAGGATTGCAGACGGATGCCCAGGGTGGTTACGTTCAAGGAAAGATGCTCCAGCACCCCTTTTGCGCCATTGACAAGACAGACACCCTGCTCCGCTGTAATCGAAAGACGACGCAGACGCACCTGCTCCGATTCGGAAGAAACGGCAAAGATACCCTCACCCCCCGGTCCTTGATGCAGAATCAACTGCTCCACAGAGGCGCCCTTTTCGGGACGAATCAAAGAACCCTGAAGCCCCTGAGCGGCATCAAAGGTGAGGGTGGTACTGTAAGCACCCTTGTTGCCTGCCCCGATCAGACGCACCGATTCGGGGACGGTGACGGTGGAAAGGAAGCGATAATTCCCCTCCGCCAAAAAGACAATACCCTTTTCCTCTGCTGCAGCGGCAAGGGCGGCGGCGAGGGCGGCGGAATTGTCGGCGGCGGCAGTGGAAACGCCGAAATCGGACGCATAGAAAATCTTTGCAGCAGTGGCGGTGGCGCGGTTGGAATCCTTCAGTCCACCCATGGTGGTTGATCCTGCCAGCACCGCATTCTCGGGCACCACGGAGAAGAGAAGCTCCGAGGAATCCTCCAAAGCCTCCGAGCTGTAAAGCAGACCGAAGGCGCCCAGTCCCAGCAGGGCACGGTCGGCAGAGGTGCGGAAGGTGGGGGCAACCGCAAGGAAAGTGGAATCGGACATATCAAAGCAGGAGTTCCACCAGGTGCCGAAATCACAGTGATAAAACGAAACAAAGGAAGAATTTTCTCCGTGAATCACGGTTTTGGGCGATCCGGAGAAGGTGCAGGCGGAGAAGATTACAGGCCCCTTCACCTCTGCTCCCAAAAAGACGGTGTCCGCACCCGCATCGCTACTGGGACGGAAGGTGCAGTCGGAGAACAGAACCCCCGACGCAGGCACCGATTGCACATAAAGAGGTCGGGGCGTGGCGGTGATCTGAACCTCGGCAATGCGAAGCATGGCATCCCGCTCTGCGGGCACGTTGAGAAGCAGACCCACCCCCGCATCGTCGGCGGTGTAGCGGTGAACCGCAACGTCATTGACCTGCTCCAGAATAATGCCGTGCAGAGTCTCGTTCAAAAAGGCGGTCAAGGTTTCATAGGCGCCGCGGGAAGCAAAAAGCTCGGGAACAGAATTGAGCCAATAGGTGGGGGAAAAGGAAATATCCTCTAAAATCACGTTTTGGGAATTTTCCGCCACTAAGATACCGTAGTCCAACGGAGACATCCAGACCGAGGAGATCTCCACAGCTCCGTTGCCCGAGGCGCAGATACCCTGATAAGGATTGATCAGCGCCAGATTGCGGATTTCGGCGGCACCCAAACTGTGTACGGTGGCGGGATATTCCCGCAGATTTGTGGGGATCTGGGCTTCATAATAAACGGTGATACCCACCAAATTTGCTCCGTTTTCCAAGGTGATCAGCGGTGCGGAGGAAAGCGCATCTCCCGCCATGGCCGACAGCACCGTGCGCCCCGAGGAGGAAGCGTCGGGAGAGGTGAAATCCCCTCGCAGGGTCACTCCCGCAGGAACGGTGATGGGACGGGAAATGCGATAGGTGCCGCGGGGCAGATAGACCGTGCCGCCCAAAACGGCGGCCTGCCGCAGGCTTTCCTGAATCGCATCGGTATCATCCCCCGTACCGTCGCCCTTCGCTCCGCTGAGGGTGGGGAACCAGTTGGCGGAAAAATATTCATCGCCCCCTGCGGACAAAAGCAAGCTTTGTCCGTTTTTTGCGTCGGTCAAGGTACCATGTCCTCCCGTATCAAGGGTGACAGAGTCCTCATTTTTCACAGATGCGGACACGCAAAAGGCGAGAATTGCGCAGAGCAGGATCAGTCCCAATGCCCCCAAAAGGGCAATGCGAACCATAGGGGACAGACTTCGTATCTTCATAGAATCTCCTCAATCGACCGAAAGGTCGGTGGCGAGCCGAACGGCGGCTCCTTTTTTGTGGAAGGCGCGCAAAAGATTGCCGATGATCTCCGTTGCAGGGGAATTTCCCACGGTGATCAGGGGTTGGTTCAACAGTAAAATGTCGCCCCGTCGGGTTTTACGGTACAAGGCGGCAAGGGCTTCGATTTCGGTTTCCACCGTTTTATCAGCCGAATCATAAACCAAAATTCGCTCCTCGGGGCAGAAAACCAAGTCCTCCGCCACCACGGGCAGGCCTGCGGTGGAAAAAATCTGAGTGCGGGCAAGAATTTTCAAGGTTTCCGTGCCCCACTCTCCCCGATAGGCCTCCAAGGGTCGGGCAGTGCAGGTCAGCGGGGGTCGGTAAACGCCGTCGGCAGGCTCGGCGGGGTTGCGGATCCCCCGTCCTGCGGGTCCGTGCTCCGCAACGGGGGAGGCATAACGCCATGCATAGCCCTTGGAGCGGGCCCATTCGGTGATTGATAAAGCAAAATGATAGAACACCATGCCTTCCCGCAGGGGCACAAAGGCGGCACGGATCCCTGCGGTGAGGGTGCGGAAGGAGCGACAGAGCGACCCGATGGCCTCCGCCGTCAACTGCGGGGCGTTTTCCTTGGGCAGGTTAACCGAGAAATCCTCCCGCCGCAGGGGATGCTTTTTCAGATATTTTCCGTCCTCGGTGCCCAGATAGGTGAGCAGAGCCTTCTGCTTCATGCCGTAGCGATCCAGCCCCAGATGCAGCACCACCTTGGTCTGCTCGGCGCGGAGCAACGGATAGGCGGCGATCTGCTCGGTCAGGGTCTTCACCCCTTCGGAGTTGCCGTGGCGGCGCAGATATTCGGTAAAGGCGAACATTCCCTCGGAGTCCGGGGTCTGATCCGCCATTTCATCGTGGGCGCGGCGCAAAAAGCGCAGATGCTCCATCAGACTCAAGGCGTTGTCCTTCAACACCTCCAGCCCTTGCTCCCAGGGCATGTCCGCTGTGGGCAGAGATTCCCGACGGGCGGTTTCGTACAAGCCCTCCCAGCGCTGCAAGACCCCTTCGGTTTTGGTCAGAAGGGTGGGCGATTGGAGGAAATCCTCCAGAATCTCCTTGCGGAAGGCAATGTCCTTTCGGGTGGTTTTGCGGGACAGAATCTCCCGCATCAGAGCGCTGTCCTCGCAGGGCAGATCTCCGATAAAATCCATGGTCTCGGGGGGGTAAAATTCCTCTTTTGTTCCCTTGGGATCGGCAAAAAGAAGGCTGAAACGGGGAGAAATATCAGTCATTGCGGTTGCCCTCCAATTCTTCTGCGGTCAGATTATGCCGCTTCAACAGATCCTCCAGGGTGCGGTCGGTACCCGCCTGCAGGAGGGTGCAGGAAGGAAGAGAGCCCTTTTCCATCTGCTTTTCCAGGGCGGTCAGATTGCTCTTGGAGCAAATGCGCACAACGCTTCGCACGGTGCGCTCGGAAAGCTGACGGATGACCTCGCTGACCGCCGCTTCCTCCTGACGGGGAAGCATGACGTCAAACAGGTGAGCGCATAGACAGAGGCTGTGCTCGTTGAGATTTGTGATGTTGATCTGCTCCTTACGATCCCGCTCGGGTCGGTCGATGGGAGAAATTCGGGCGCTTTCGGCGAAGACCAGACCTCCCGCTGAGGCAAAAACATGGGCCATAGCAACGGAGTTAAGATAAGCCTCCGAATCGGGGCCGCAGACCAAGGTGATATGGTTGAGGGGGGACGCGATATAATCCGCCCGTGCGCAATCCCCCTGCTCGGTGGGATAGTAAAGGTCGGTCAGTTCGGTATAAAAGCCCATAGGAAGATAGGTTGGGCAACAAACCCCATATCCCATAGCGCATCCTTGGGTGTAGATTTTGTTCATCACCGAGAAACAATAGGCCTCGTCGCAGAGGCGCAGAATGTCCTGCGTGCCGCAGGCGGTATAGAGGGCAAAAAATTCCTCCATGCGCCGTCCCAGCTCGCTCTTGCCCCGAATCATGCCCGTCAGCACGGCGGCCTCGGTGTCGGTATAATCCCGAGGCGGGGGGACTGTCTCTTGGGGCGGAGTGATGTCAAATTCCTTCATGACCCGAAGCACCGACGCATCAATGCCGTCGGAGGGGTCATTGCGGAAGAGACGGGAGATCCCCTCCTCGTTGGGACTCCCAACCGAAAGGGCAACGCCGTCGTCAAAACCGAAGGCATGGATGAGGTCCATGGCCTTGTGCTTCAATTCTTTATATTCAAAGCTTTCCTCATAAAGCTTCAAAAACCGAAGGCACCGCTTTGCCCCGTCACTTTCGGGGATGATACCCTGCAGGGTCTTGCAGAATTCGTCGAACTCCGCCGCAAAGGTCTCAAACCGTGCCAGGGTACGCAGTTGATCCACCTCTCGTTGAGGAATTCCTGCGGGAAAATTCCGTCCCAACCGCGCCAGGTCGGAAAACACTCGTTGCAATTGGGGAGAGGACAACAATTCCGCTCCCACCTGCCCACGGTAGGCCAACACCTCTTCCGCGGGACAAACCCGACGCAAAAAGCGCATCGCCGCCCTCCGCTCTTCCTCGGAAAGGGCACACTTGCTCAGGAAGGGCAGCATGTCCTCCGTGAGCTCATATTCAAATTCCTCTGCGGGAGCCGTGGGAAACCGTAAACTTGCGTACATAAAAACCTCGGGTGATTAAAATTTTAAACAATGGGACAAGGGGAAACGGGAGACGGGGGTGTACTTCTTTCTTTTCGGGAGAAAAGAAAGAAGAGCATCCCCTCGCCCATTTGACTCTTCGCTCACTCCACCTCAGGGGACAGGCGCACGATGGTTTCGCAGAGCTCGTCATAGCCGATGCCCGCCGCCCGTGCTTCTTGGGGAAGGAGACTGTTGGGGGTCATGCCCGGCAGGGTATTCGCCTCCAGGCAGTAGAATTCATGCTCGGTTTCGTGGAGGATAAAGTCGATACGGCAGTAGGTACCCAAACGCAGAACCCGCGCCACCTTTTCCGCCAATTCCCCGATGCGCGCCCTTTCCTCGGCAGTCAGTTGTGCGGGGCAGATTTCCTCGGTGGCACCCGCCTGATATTTATTTTTATAATCATAAAAACCGCATTTGGGGATGATTTCAATGGGGGGCAAAGCCTTTCCGTCCAAAATTCCCACGGAGAATTCCCGTCCGGGGATCTTCTCCTCCACAAGGATCAGATCCTCGTATTTTTTCGCCTCCCCGATGGCCTGCTGCAATTCCGCCTCGTCATGGACGATGGAAATACCCACGCTGGAGCCGCAGGAGCAGGGCTTGACAACACAGGGCATGGGATGCTCGTCGGGAAGGGATTCCTTGCGCAAATCCAGCGTCAGCCCCTTGGCCACGGGAATTCCCTCCGCCGCCAAGAGCTTTTTGGTGATGTCTTTGTCCATGGCAAGAACACATCCCACATGAGTGGACCCGGTGAAGCGGATATTCTCCGCCTCCAAAATGGCCTGCATCTGCCCGTTTTCTCCCATAGCCCCGTGCAGAGCCATGAAAACGATATCCGCCGCACGGCAGAGACGCAATACATTATGCCCCACCAGCGATCCCCGATAGGCCAGTTTTTTCAATGCTTCCATGTCGGGAGCGACCTCGGGGATGGTGTAGGAATATTCCGCATCCCCCAAAGAACGGAACAAGGTATGGGGGTTCACACCCTCGTCGATCTCCATTCCCAAAAAGGCATCCACCAAAAGAACCCGATGTCCCGACCGCATCAACGAATTGGCAATCAGGCTTCCCGAAGAAAGGGAAACATCCCGTTCGGGAGAATATCCTCCCGCAAGCACCACAATATTCATATCAAAAATCGCTCCTTTGCCTTATTTCAGCTTCACAAAGCCGTGCACGTCTCCGTTCTGGATGCGGGCGATGCCCTCTTCCGAGAAATCTCCCGTCTCATCCCAGAGAAAATCGCACAGCTCCGTGCCGTCGGCCTTCACAAAACCCCAGTCTCCCCCGTCCTTCACGGCGGCGGCTCCGTTGTAGAAGTCCCGCGCCCCTTCATAGCGCAGACCGATAACCTCATTGCCGTTCTTGTCGATAAATCCGAAGTTCCAGGCCGCACCGTTGGCAGTCGCCACCCGAGCAAGCCCTGCGGGGGTGAAGGAATAGGCCTTCCCGTAAGCCTTTGAGACGGTTTTGCCCGTCATATCAATGAAATAATAGCCCGTTTGATCATGGACCACCGCCCGATCTCCCGCAAAGGATTCCACAAAGTCCCAGTCTCCTTCGATAACGGTCTTCCCTTCCCGATCAATGAATCCCCAGGGAGTGGTAAATGCTTCCTTCTGGGCGGCGGCAAGGCCTTGGGAGAAGGGCTTCACGTCATACCATGCGGGCTCAAGGACCACCTTGCCCGCCGTGTCGATGAATCCCGACTTCAGGGCTTCCACCCCTGCGTCGGAAAACACGGCAATCAACCCCTCAGAGACCTTGGAGGAGGCACCGTAGGTGATCTCCGTGACGGCGTTTCCGTTTTTGTCAATAAACCCGTAGGAGGAGTTCTTCTTCACACAGGCGACCCCTTCCCGAAAGGAGGTGGCTTCGGAGTAATCGGCGGGGATCACCTTTTCCCCCTTGTTGTTGATGTATCCGTAATAGTTCCCCTGTCCGTAGACCGCCATACCCTCGGAGAAGGCATAGGTGGTATCAAACTGGAAGGCGATCACAATATTGCCCTCCTTGTCGATGTAGCCCCAGCGGCCGTCCTTGCGCACGGCGGCCAAGCCCTCCGAATAATTATAAGCGCCGTCGTAAATGGCCTTGACCACCAAATTTCCCTCGGTGTCAATGTACCCCCATTTTCCGTCGATCTTCACCGCCGCCAGACCCTCGGAAAAATCCTTCGCACCTTCCCATTCCCCGGGAAGGGTCATCAGGTATTCATTGTCCACGGTCTTCAGCCCAAGATTGGAAATCACGATCCACGCCGCAAGGGCGGCAACGATCAGCAGGGCAGCCCCCGAAATGATGAAAAAACGCTTTTTGCTCATAACTCTCTCCTTAGAGGATAATAATACATTATATATAATACCACAAAATTTCAAAAAAAGCAAGAGCAAAAGTGGGTTGCGAATGGCTTTTTCCGCATATTTTTTCTCCAATTTGGGGAAAATGAGAAAAAAAAGACGGGCATGAGCCCTTCTGCGACAAAAAGGTGGTAATATAATGTATGTGAAAATCAAAAAAAGGACACTGGTCATTCTCTCCCTTTTGGCCTTTGTGCTGGTGCTTTCGCTGGCGGGGGCGGTGTTGTGTCTGGATCGGATGCGAACCCGTGCGGAGCAGGATACGAAAAACGAGACGGCGGCGGGATGGCGGCTGAGCGTGGCGGAGCTGTCCGATGCACTGTCCGATCTGGAAACCGATCTGCAGAAGGGGCTGTATGCTTCGGGAGAATATCAAGCCGTGTCCTGGGCGGCACGGGTGTTTGCCGAGGCGGGGGCAGCACGGACGGCATTGGAGACCTTGCCCATCTATGATCTGCGCCTGCAGGGCACCGAGACCTTTCTGAACCAGGTGGGGGAATTCACCCTGGAAATGGCCCGCAAGCAGGTGCGGGGAGAGGATCTGACCTTGCAGGAGGAGGAATCCCTGAAAACCCTTGCTCTGCGGTCCCGTCAGCTGGCCGATGAGGTAATTGCGCTGGCAGAGAAAATTGCGGACGAAAACCCCGATTATCAGACAATGCAACAGATGCTTCTTCCCTCAGAGGAGGGGCAGGACAAGACGGAATTCGAATCCTTGGAGGAAATCTTTTCGGGGGACGAGCCGTTGATTTATGACGGGGATTTTTCCGCATGGCACACCACCCGAACCTCCTCCTGGCTGAACACCTTTCCCACGGCGGCGGACGGGGTACTGAAGCGAGCGGCGGCGGAAGCCCTGGGACTGGCGGAGGGCGATCTGACCGAGACGGGACGATACGATACCCCCTTCCCCTTTGCGGAATTTTCTGCGGGAGAGCAGGCGGTGGCGGTGACCCTGGGAGGCGGCAAGGTGTACGGATTTGACCGCACGCGGACGGTCAGCGAAAGCAAGCTGACGGTGGAGGATGCGGCGGCAAAGGGCACGAAGGGATTGGCCGATCTGGGCTATCCCAACATGGAGGCCATCGCATGGAACCGCGCGGAAAACACGGTGAGCGTCACCTATGCGGCACGGCAGAACGGTGTTTTGATTTATGCCGATCGGGTGACCGCCACGGTGGCATTGGACAACGGAGAGCTTCTGACGGTGAACGGAGTGGAATATCTGCTCTCTCATAAGCCCGACCGATCCTCCGAAACCACCCTTTCCGCCACCGAGGCCGCCACGGTGCTGCGGGAGGGACTGTCGGTGGTGGATACCGATCTGGTCTCCCTTCCCGGTGGGGACGGCTCGGAAAAGCTCTGCTGGCAGCTGACCGTCACCGACGGCACGGAGGAGGAGGTGCTGGTCTTTGTCAACGCCCACACCAAGGTGGAGGAGGATATTCTCATCGTCCTGCACGGGGAGGACTTCCGCAAAGCGGAGTGAGGTCTGCGGGGGACGAGCGTGTTCTTTTTTTCTTTTCTCCCGAAAAGAAAAGGGCACCCCGTCCAATCTATCTATCAAACCAATCGGAGGAATTTTATGAAACGAAAAATATTCTCATTCTTTTTCCTGTTTGCCCTTTGTCTGCCCCTTTTGGCGGCCTGCGGGGGGCGGGCGCGGACGGCGGACGTCCACGTGTTCTATTACACCTACAGTGACACCTATGTTTCCACCGTGCGGGCGGCACTGGACAAGAAGCTGACCGATGCGGGCATTTCCTATCAGGACTACGATTCCAACAACAGTCAGACCACCCAAACCGAGCAGGTGCAGACAGCAGTAACCAAGGGGGCAAAGCTTTTGGTTGTCAACATTGTGACAACTGGCTCCGACGATGCGGCCCTGGGAATTCTGTCCCTGGCACGCAATGCGGGCATCCCCGTCATATTCTTCAACCGTGAGGTGTCGGATGAAGTCGTGAAGAGCTATGACAAGTGCATGTTTGTAGGTACAGACGCCACCGAGGCAGGAAAACTGCAGGGAGATATGATCGGGGAGTATCTGCTGGAAAATTACGAAAAAACCGACCTGAACGGGGACGGAATCATTTCCTACGTCATGTTTATGGGGGAAAAGGGCAACAATGAGGCCATCTACCGCACCCGTTACGGGGTTGAGAATGCCGACGCCAAGCTCACCGCCGCAGGAAAGCCCCCCTTGAAATTTTACGATCCCGCCAACAGCGACCGCTATCTGGCCGATCGGGAGGGGAAGTGGTCCGCCCAGGCCGCAAACGAGTATATGACCACCGCCCTTGCCGGCTACAACAGCGCAAACAAGAACATGATCGAACTGATCATTTGCAACAATGACAACATGGCGGAGGGCGCCATCACCGCCCTGCAATCCGCAGGCTACAACACCGGTGCCGAGGGATCCATCACCGTTCCCGTCTTCGGAGTAGACGCCATCGATGCGGCAAAAGAGCTGATTCGCACGGGCAAAATGGCGGGCACTGTGACCCAGGACGGCAACGCCATGGCGGAATGTATGAAAAAGGCGGTGGAAAACGCCCTCAACGGTCGGTCTCTGCTGGACAACATGGGAGACTATTCGGTGGACGAGGGCGTGGCAAAGGTGCGGATTCATTACGGAATTTATACGGGGGAATAATATGTCGGAGTTTCTTTTGCAGATGCGGGGGATCTGCAAATCCTTCCCCGGGGTCAAGGCCCTGGACGGAGCAGAGCTGAGGGTACGGGCGGGGACGGTGCATGCCCTGATGGGGGAAAACGGGGCGGGGAAATCCACCCTGATGAAATGCCTGTTCGGTATCTATTCCAAGGATGCGGGGGAAATCCTGTTGCAGGGCAAGCCCGTGGAATTCCGTGATTCCAAGGAAGCCTTGGAGCAGGGGGTGGCAATGGTGCATCAGGAATTGAATCAAGCCCTCAAACGCACCGTGGCCGACAATCTGTGGCTGGGGCGCTATCCTACCCGCTTCGGCCTTGTGGACGAAAAAAAGATGCAACAGGATACGGCGGCTCTCTTTGAAAAATTGGGTCTTCCCGCCGATCCCAAGGCGGTGATGGAAAACCTGCCCGTCTCCCGCCGCCAAATGGTGGAAATCGCCAAGGCGGTGTCTTACAACGCAAAGATTATTGTCTTCGACGAGCCCACCTCTTCCTTGACCGAGCCCGAGGCGGAGCAGCTGTTCCGCATCATCGACGGGTTGAAAAAGGAGGGGTGCGGAATTATTTATATTTCCCATAAAATGGAGGAAATCCTGCGCATTTCCGACGAAGTGACGGTCATGCGGGACGGCAAAACCGTGGCCACCCATCCTGCGGCGGAGCTGACGGTGGACAAAATCATTTCCCTCATGGTGGGACGGGATCTGACCCAACGCTTCCCCCCCAAGGAGCACACACCGGGGGAAGTTCTGTTGCAGGTGCGGAATCTCAGCGGCCTTCATTCCCACCTGCGGGACATCTCCTTCGACCTGCGGAAGGGAGAGGTTTTGGGGGTCGCAGGGCTGGACGGCGCGGGGCGCACGGAAGTGCTGGAAACGGTCTTCGGGCTGGCGGCCAAGGGATCGGGGGATCTGATCCTGCAAGGAAAAAGGATTCACAACAAAACGCCGCGCCATGCCATTCGCAACGGATTTGCCCTCCTCACCGAGGAGCGACGTGCCACGGGAATTTTCCCCGGACGGAGCATTCGGGAAAACACGGTCATCTCCAACCTTTCCGCCTACCGCCGTCTCGGCCTTCTGCGGGAGAGACGGATGAATGGGGACACCGATCATATGATCCGATCCCTGCGGGTCAAAACCCCTTCCCGACAAACCCCCATCCGTGTGCTGTCGGGAGGGAATCAGCAGAAGGTAATTTTGGGGCGCTGGCTTCTGACCGAGCCTCAGATTCTGCTTCTCGACGAGCCCACCCGAGGCATTGACGTTGGGGCGAAATACGAAATCTACAAAATTATTCTCGACCTGGCAAAAAAGGGGCGGTCGGTCATGGTGGTGTCCAGCGAAATGCCCGAGCTTTTGGGGATCTGCGACCGTATCCTTGTCCTCTCGGGAGGGCGCCTTGCGGGGACGGTGGAGGCCGCCCGCACCACCCAGGAGGAAATCCTGACCCTGGCGGCAAAATACGTTTAAAAAGGAGAAACCATGAGATCACTTGTGCAACTGCGGCAGGCCCGCAGGGAAATGACGGCGGACGAAAAAAGACTGCGCCGAAAAGAATTTTTTATCAACAATTCCCTTTATATATTCCTTATCGCCGCCATCGTGGGCATCGTGATTTACGATCCCCGCTTTCTGTCGGTGCCGTCGGTGGTGAACATCCTCTCCCTTTCGGCGGCAAATCTTCCCCTGGCGCTGGGCATCGCAGGTGCCATTATCCTATCGGGAACCGATCTTTCGGCGGGACGGGCGGTGGGATTGGTAGCCTGCGTGTCCGCATCCCTTCTGCAAATGAGCGGATACCCCAACAAAATGTTCCCCGAATTGGGGGCCCTGTCCCTGCCCGTGGTGCTGCTGATTGCCCTGGCCATAGGGGGCGTCATCGGACTGGTGAATGGGTTTTGCGTGGCAAAATTCCGCCTCCATCCCTTCATCGTCACCCTTGCCACCCAATTGATTATCTTCGGACTGCTGCTGATGTATCTGATGATCGGCAACAACAACGGCCAATCTCTGTCGGGGCTGGATCCTTCCTATACCGAATTTATTACGGGGAGTTTTCTCCGCATCGGCGGCACGGCCATCCCCAATTATGTATTCTATTCCATAGGAATTACGGTGATCATGTGGTTTGTGTGGAACAAAACCGTGTTCGGGAAAAACATGTTTGCCGTGGGCTCCAACGAAGAGGCCGCCAAGGTGTCGGGGGTCAACGTCACCGCCACCATCATCGGAGTTTTCGTTCTCGCAGGAGTGTTGTACGGGGTAACGGGCTTCATCGAAGCGGCCCGCATCGGCTCCAATTCCGCCGCCACGGGTCTGAATTACGAGCTGGACGCCATCGCCGCCTGCGTCATCGGGGGCGTGTCCTTCGTGGGGGGCCTCGGTAAAATCCGCGGGGTGATTCTCGGGGTGGTGTTATTGCGCATCATCTTTGTGGGTCTCACCTTCCTCAGCATCGACTCCAACCTGCAGTACGTCATCAAGGGCCTCATTATCCTCGTGGCCTGCGCCATCGACATGCGCAAATACCTCAAACGAAGATGAGAGCGCAGAAAAACTTCTCGCATGAACCCCTCCGTTTTTCCGCATCCCCACGAGGGTGCCGCCTTTGATAATGCTTTTATTGTATAACAAAAAACGCCGACGGAAAACTCCGTCGGCGTTGCGGTTTTGGATTACATACCCGTCGTTTTGTGGGCCTTGATGTATTCTCGCGGGGGGATGCCGAAATGCTGCTTGAAGGCTTTGGAGAAATGGAACAAATCCTCGTACCCCACAGAAAGAGCGGCGGTGGAGGGCTTTTCCCCGTAAACGGTCATCAACTCGGCGGCCTTGTTGAGACGATAGGTGCAGAGATACTCCCGGGGAGAGGTTCCGACCCGACGGGAGAAAAGGGTGGAAAAATAACTGCGGTCCAGATTCAGTCGGTCAGCGATTCCCTGCACGGTGAGCCCCGTGGCGTATTCGGAATGGATGCAGTTGAGGGCCTTGTCCACGTAATCGGTTTTCAGCTTCCCCGATTCCAACAGAAATCCAACCAATTTCCAAAGGCATGCGGAGAGATATGCGCTCTTTCCGCTGTCATAGTTTCGGCACTGCACCATCTCCTCAAAGATGCGCCCCGCTTCGGGGCAGGAAATGACGGGACGGGAGAAGGCCTCGGGCAGAGTATCTCCCGTGGTAAAGCCGATCCAGATATAATCCCACGGGTCCTCCTCGTCCGCCTTGTAATAGGTCTCAACATAGGGCGGAATCACAAAAATCTCCTCAGCGGACACGGTGTGGGTCTTCCCCTCCCGCACAAAGGTTCCCTTTCCCGACCGCACATAATGGAGCAGCCAATGGGTGCGCACGGCAGGACCGTAGGCGTGGGCGGGAGCGCAGGTCTCCCTTCCGAACTGGACGGGATTCAACCCTCCGTAGCCGTAATCGATCACAATTTCCGAATGTGGCATATCTAATCACCCCTTCATCTAACAATTATACAAGTTTTTAACACAAATATCAATGGAAAAACTTTGAATTTTTTGATAAAATCAAAGTAACAAACCGCCAAGGAGGATGAAATCATGGCAAAAATTACCTTTATGGGCGCCGGAAGCACCGTGTTTGCCCGCAACGTCATCGGAGACTGCATGTGCTCCGAAGCTTTGAGAGACAGTACCTTTGCCCTCTACGACATCGACGGAGACCGCCTCAAGGAGAGCCAAACCATTCTGGAAGCCATGCGTAAAACCATGGGTGGCTACGGCAAGATCGAATGTTATCTTGGCGTGGAAAACCGCAAGGACGCTCTGCGCGGCGCTGATTTTGTAGTCAATGCCATTCAGGTCGGCCTTTACGATCCCTGCACCATCATCGACTTTGAGGTTCCCAAAAAGTACGGCCTGCGTCAGACCATTGCCGACACCCTCGGAATCGGCGGTATCATGCGCGCTCTGCGCACCATTCCCGTCATGGCGGATTTTGCCGCCGACATGGAAGAGGTCTGCCCCGATGCCCTCTTCCTCAACTACACCAACCCCATGGCCATGCTTTCCGGCTACATGCAGAGATACACGGGCGTGAAGACCGTGGGTCTGTGCCACAGTGTTCAGGTCTGCTCCGAATCCCTCTTCAGGACCCTGGGCATGGATACCGAACGTCTGAAGGGCGCCAAGGAGCTGATCGCCGGCATCAACCACATGGGCTGGCTGCTGGAGCTGAAGGATAAAAACGGCGTGGATCTTTATCCCGAAATCAAGTCCAAGATCGACGAAAAGATTGCCGATCCCGAATGTAAAAACAAGGTTCGTTTGGAATACATCAAGCATTTCGGCTACTACTGCACCGAATCCAGCGAGCACAACGCGGAATACAATATGTTCTATATCAAGAGCAAGTATCCCGAGCTCATCGAAAAATACAATATTCCTCTGGACGAATATCCCCGCCGCTGTGTCAATCAGATCAACGGCTGGAAGAAGGAATATGCAGAGCTTCTGGAAAGCGGCGTGAAGGAGCACAAGCGCTCCCGCGAATACGCTTCCCACATTATGGAGTCCATCGTCACGGGCAAGCCCTATAAGATCGGCGGTAACGTGCTGAACAACGGTCTGATCACCAACCTGCCCGCCGAGGCCTGCGTTGAGGTTCCCTGCCTTGTGGACGCTTACGGCGTACACGGATGCCATGTGGGTGCCCTCCCCGTGCAGTGCGCCGCCATGAACATGACCAACATCAATGTTCAGCTTCTGACCATTGAAGCCGCCAAGACCCGCAAGCTGGAGCACATCTATCAGGCCGCCATGCTGGATCCCCATACCGCCAGCGAGCTGGATATCGACACCATCAAGAAGATGGTAGACGACCTCATCGTTGCCCACGGCGACTATCTGCCCAAATACCACTGATCCAAGACGAAAACAACCCCATAAAATCCAACGGGTGCCGCCTTCACGAAGACGGCACCCTATTATAAACTTATTGTATAAAAAATTTCCGACGGATGAAATCCGTCGGGGCTGAAAGGATCTTTTTCTTTGCTTTCTTCTTCTGAAAAAAGAAAGAATACCTTTTTTATTAACCTTGTCGACAAGTCAAGCGCCTCCCGTAAAGCGGGAGGCGCGGATCGTTTTCAGGTATGGTTTTCAGATTGTTTTTCTCAGATGGTGGCCAGGTAGCGGAACATGGTTTCGATGTGGCGGATTTCGCTTTCCTTGTTCTTTTTGCGCCACTGTCTGCCGTAATCGGCGACCCAACCCTCCACGTCTGCGGTCTGTTCCATGGGGATTTGCGCCAGCTTTGCCGACAATTCGGCCATGCACCAAAGCCCCCGAGCCGCCAGCATCATTTCCTCACGGTAGGGATCGTCGCCCTCCTCCTCGGTCCATTTGCGAAGCAGATCCTGTGCCTGCTCTGCGGCGAGGGCAAGGGTTTGCGCCTCTGCGGTCAGGGTATATTCACCCGTATGCTTCCGCTTCACATAAGCGCCGCAGAAGGCGTTCCAGGGAAGCATGCTCTGAATTTCGCTGAGGGCACAAAGCTGCTCAAAGCGCCCCTGCTTATGATACAGAAGGGCATCGGCGGCGGCATGGAAGGTATCATCCACGGGCGTATTCACCGACCAGGATTTTTCCGCTCCCAAAACCATGCCGTACATGGCAAGCTCGATGCTGCAGGGATTGGCCCAATCGCCCCAGTTGGTGTTCAGCACACCCACGGCACCGTGCTTGTAACCGTATTCCGCAAGCTGACCGATGTTGCCCTCCGCGACGGGCACGTTTTCGCAGAGTCTGCTCCAGGTGCTGGTGCCGGGACAAACAATCTGAGGACGGCCGAAGGGCACCAGCTTTTCCACCTGCTCTTCGGGGGGATTCTGACGGTAGGTCCAGTTCAGAAAACAGGTGTCGGCGGGCAGAGCGTCGATGGTTTCGGGGTGCTTGAGCAGAATATCCGCCCACATCATCACCTTTTTGCCCTTGCTTTCCAGATATGCGATAATCTTCTTGACAAACTCCACATACATCTGCCCCCGATCCAGATCGGTCCGCTTGTGTTGGGTCAGATCGAAGGTTTCATCGCAACAGATGTTGAAGGTATCGGAGGAGAAATGGGGAAGGAACTGATCGATCAAACTCTTGACCAGCGCAAAGCTTTCCTCCTGCAGAGGATCCACGGTGTGGTGGGCCATGCGGGCATGCCAGAAGTTGGGATCGTATTGGTAATCGTCCAGCACCCGCAGGTGCTGATAGCGGGGCTGCTGCAGGATTTCATACATATGGCCGAAGGTGGAAAGGGAGGGAATGAAGTCAATAAACCGCTCCTTGCAGTAGGCGTCCAGCTCCTCCAGCTCCGCCCCCGTGATGAATCCGGTCAGGGGCTGCAGATCCTTGGTTTCCCGAAACTCAAAAACATGCTCCACATACAACTGCAGAGAGTTGAGCTTGTAATATGCCATGCGGTCGATGAGCTGCTTGAGCGTTTCGATTTTGGGGATCTTGCCGCGGGTGATGTCATGGTAAAATCCACGGTACTTAAAGTCGGGCTTGTCCTTGATTTCAAGGCAGAAAACCCCCTCCTGATCATAGATCTGCCGCAGGGTTTGTACGGCATAAAAGGCACCCGCGCTGCTGTCTGCAGTGATGGCAATGCTGTCGTTTTTCACCGAAAGAGTGTAGCCCTCTCCCTCGGTTCCCGTCACGGTCACGGTCAGGGGTATTCCTTGGGAATCGGTGGGCAATTCTTTCAGCGCCCGGGCTACCCGAGCGTCGATCCGCGACGGATCGTAACAAAGAGTACCCTTGGAAAAGAGCTCCTTGCTCTCCGTCAGTTCCTTTACACGGGGAATGAGATGCAACATATTACACGCCTCCTATGGTTAATGCAGTATTTTTTGATAAATGTTATTCTCTTCGCATGCCCGCCCAAAGGCCTACAATAACCTGCGCGGGGATTCCGATGATGAAAATGGGCCAGATGATCTTGTCCGCCACAAACAGAACGGTGAAAAAGGTGAACAGCAGCAGGGACCAGACCAAAACGGAAATGGTGGTCAAAAGCAATCGCTTGCCCCACCAAAGGGCGCTGAACACCAAAAGCACGATGCAGGTAGCGGGGATGGCAGCCAGAAAAATGAGCCATGCGCCGGGGGATGCCTTTTCCACAAACCCCAAGGAGAAAAACAAAATACATCCAATCAACCACACCGTGGCGGCGGAAATGCCGGTGATCATGGCGCGGTTGCGACGCTTGCGCTTGGATACGGGGGCAACTACCGTATCGTGATCCCGTGTCAGCATGTAATCCACCGTCACCTCAAACAGTTCCGAAATCTGCTTGAGGATCACCACGTCGGGCAGGGATTCGCCCCGTTCCCATTTGGAAACGGCCTTGTCCGAATAATTGATTTTTTCCGCAAGCTCCAACTGGGTCCAGCCCTTTTTCTTGCGCAATGCGGACAAATTTTCCGCAAAAATCAGTTTCAAATCTTCCATAACAGATCTCCTTTCTCATAAAATAAGGTCAATGGTTAGAACCGGTTCTTAAAAAACGCCACGGAACGGCGCAGGAATTCCAAAGAATCGGGAGCACCGCCTCGGTCATGCTCAAAGGTGATTTTTTCGGGTACGATCCCTTTTTTTGCGATACGTCTGCAAAGCTCCGCCCCGGGCAGAGCGCCCGCTCCGAAGGCGGTGGGATAAAGCCGCTCTCCCGCAGGGGTGAGAACGCTGTCCTCCTCCCGTCCCGTGAGGGCAAGATCCTTGGCGTGGATCCCCACAATGCGGTCCTCTGTGGCATCCCAAAGGGCGAGAGGATCCTGCTTGTGATACAAAATGTTTCCGCTGTCAAAGACGAATTCCAGCCCATCCGCCGCATCAAGGAAGTTTACAATCTGGGGGACGGTGGAATAGGGAGTGAATTTCCCGCCGTAATCCTCAATGGCAACGTGAATCCCCAAACTGCGGCAGGCCTGCACAATCTGCTTTATCAGCGGAACACTGTTGCGCAGAGCATCCTCGTCGGTCAGCCCGTTTTCATAAAAGCCGGGCACCAGCATCAGAATGCTTCCCCCTGCCTTGGCGGTCATCTCCGCCGCCTGCAGGTTGCGGACGAGATCTTCGCCCTGCACCAATCGGCTGACGCAGTAAACAATGTTCACCTTCATCCCCGCTTCGGTCACGTGGGGAAGGATTTCGGGCAGACGATCGACACTCTCCGTAACCCGATCCACCCCAAGATCCTTGGCGGCGGAAAGCAGGACGGACAGGGGCTCTCCCCGTCGGATTGCTTCCTGCTGCAGGTGCGCAAAAAAGACGCCGTATCCCATATTTTTCTCCTGTTCCGAGGGTCTACCGAGGGTAGAAACCCCCTTTCGTGCCGCCGTTTTCGGGGAACTGATCGCTCTCTTCCCGAAGGAACTTTCTCTCTTCGTTCAAAAAGTTTATAGTTGTCAAAAAAAACATTTTTGCGGTAATCGCCCACTTTTTCTTTATTATACCACAAAAAATCCTCCTTGTCAAGGACTCTACCATGAGTAGAATCCCTGTTTTTTGATTCTACCCGGGCGTTTTTGATCCGTAGACAGGTTTTTTGCCACGGTAGGTTGATTTTTTTGCCCGTTTCATGTAAAATAATAGTATGTAAAGATTTCGGATTCACCGACCCAAGGAGCGATTTCATGAACGACTACATTCTCAGCTGCTGGTCCACGGCAGATCTGACCCGTGCGCATTTCGAAGCGCGGAACATCCGTTACGTTTGCTTTCATTATTCTTTGAATGGCACCCAGTATCCCGACGATCTGGGCGAAACCATTCCCTTTGACAAATTCTATCAAGCCATGACCGATGGCGCAGACACCTCCACCTCTCAGGTGAACGTGTCCGAATATCTGGCCTACTTCACCTCCCTTCTGGAAACGGGCAAGGACGTACTGCATATCTCCCTTTCCTCCGGTCTTTCGGGCTCGGTGCAGTCGGCCCGCACCGCTGCGGAAATGGCACGGGAGCAGTTTCCCGACCGCAAGCTTTATGTGGTAGACTCCCTGGCGGCCTCCTCCGGGTTCGGCCTTCTGATGGATAAGCTGGCCGACCTGCGGGACGAAGGATTTACCATCGATCAGCTGAAGGATTGGGCCGAGGCCAACAAAAAACGCCTGTCCCACTGGTTCTTCTCCACCGATCTGACCTTCTACGTGAAGGGCGGACGCGTGTCCAAGGCCGCAGGGGTTATGGGCGGCATTTTGAACATTTGCCCCCTTTTGAATATGGATCACGAAGGTCATTTGACCGTCCGCAAAAAGGTGATGGGCAAGAAGAAGGTTTTGAGCGAAATTCTGGCACGCATGGTAGAAACCGCCGACAACCGCACCGATTACAGCGACAAATGCTATATCTGCCATTCCGCCTGCTACGAGGACGCCCGCGCCCTTGCAGATGCGGTGGAAGCCACCTTCCCCAAGCTGAACGGCAAGGTGGAGATTTACAGCATCGGCACCACCATCGGCAGCCACACCGGCCCCGGCACCGTAGCCCTCTTCTTCTGGGGCGACGAGCGGGTGAACTGACCGCCTCCCCGAAGCCGTATTCCTAAGAGCCCCTGTATTTCACGGGGAATTCTTGATTATCTGCGCAAGCGAGAACTCTTTTTCATAAATTCATAGCCCTCTTTTCTCCGAAAAACGCGGCGCCGCTCCCTCGCGGCGCCCGTTTTTTTACATCTGTATCCAAAAAGAATGCTTTCGGGGTTTACAAATCAAAAAAAGTATGCTATAATATAGGTACAAAAAACAAGCGTTCTTTCACGAAGTACGCTTTTTTATTCTTTCCGGAAGAATTTGAAGTCGATCGGATGCTTGCCGCAAGGCTGTTACGGATAATAAGAACTCTGCAAGGGTGGAATGGGTATGAAAAAGTTGCGTTTCATTTTGGGAATCCTGTTGGTTTTGTTCTGCTTCTGGTGTAACCCGTGGACCGTGGAAGCGGCGGCGAAAGAAGACGTGCCCTACGACAAAGGCGGTGTTGCCTTTGAATATCGGGCGTCCCTTGCCAAAAGTGCCTCCGCGCCCACAAATGGGTTTGAATCCTTGGAAGACGGCGGCGCATATCTGCGGGAACAGTTGGTCGCAAGGGAGACCTTTGTCTCTCTGCGCATGCGGGGCAGCTTTGCAAGCGACTGCTATACACAACTCTTTGAAATCGCCACCCGCCACACGGGGAACCCCAAAGAGGGGGATTACATTCTTGCAAACCTGATCCAATGCACCTTTTCCTCCGTTTCCGGCACGGACGAGGACGGCGCTTACACCGACGTCTCCTTTGCCATCGAATGGTTGCCCGGTGCACGGCAGGAGGTTCAGGTTGACGCCGCGGTTTCTGAGATTTTGAATGAGCTGAATCTTTGGGATGCCTCGGATTATGACAAGGTAAAGGGTATTTACGATTGGATCACCGAAAACATTACCTACGATTACGATTGGGATGATACAACCTCCGAGGACCTTTATAAGCACTCCACCCATGCGGCGGTTATGACCAAAACGGCGGTTTGTCAGGGAATTGCCTCTCTCTATTACAGGCTTTCTCTGGAGCTTGGAGTGGATTGCCGTTACATTTCGGGGGTTGCCGGTCAGACGGAGCAGGAAAATCACGCATGGAACATTGTTTGTCTGGAGGGAAAGTATTACCACATGGATCCCACTTGGGATTTGGGAATGATCAACGTTTATCGGTATTTTCTCGTTTCCGGGCAGGATTTTCCCCATCATTACCGCTCCGAGAAGTTTGACACGGAGGCCTTTCATGCGCTGTATCCCATGGCGGAATTGCCCTATGTGCAGAACGTAACGGCATCCGGAACCATCGGCAGTAAGATTCAATGGGTCTTGGACGGCGACACCGGTACCCTGACAGTGAACGGGTCGGGGGCAATTCCAAGTTACCGTTATACCGACGCTCCCTGGAAGGCATACCGTGACAGTGTCACCGCCATTGTGGTTGGGGAAGGGATTACGGAGGTAGGCGAGCGCGCCTTCTACTGGTGCAAAAACTGCACCCAAGTGACGCTCCCGGACAGCCTTGTGGCCATTCGACAATACGGATTCAACAACCTCAGATCCTTGCAGGCCATTACCCTGCCGAAGCATCTGCGGATCATAGAGTCCTGCGGTTTTTCGGAATGTACCGCCCTGAAAAGCATCGTCCTGCCGGATTCCGTCACAACGGTGGGGAGCAGTGCCTTCTCCAACTGCTCTGCGCTGACCTCCGTCACCTTGTCTGCGGGGATGACAAGTGTCCCAAACAGCATTTTCTTCGGCGATCGCAACCTGAGAACCGTGGTGCTCCCCGAGAGCATTACGTCCATTCAGGACACCGCTTTCATGAACAGCGGCATCCGTCAAATCACCCTTCCCGCAAAAGTAACCTCTTTGGGAACGGCCTGCTTTGCCGGATGCACCTCTCTGCAGAATATTTATGTGGAGGCGGGAAATCCCGCTTACAAATCGGTGAACGGCGTTCTCTACACCGCAGACGGCACCCATCTGATCTGCTATCCCGCCGCCAGATACGGCAGCTATGTGATTCCGGAGGGAACGGTTTATGTGGATTACGATGCCTTTCGGGAAAGCGATGTGACGGCCGTCACCTTCCCGTCCACCCTCACAAAAATCGATGATTACGCCTTCAGCTGGTGCCCGTTTCTGAAGAGCGTCACCTTCCCCCAAAACATTACTTATATCGGCGACAGCGCCTTCCGAAACTGCACCACTCTCACCGGCGTCACCTTCCAAAACGAGTCGGTCTTTTTGGAGGGATACACCTTTGCGGGCTGCAAGGCGTTGAAATCGGTGGTCTTGCCGAGCAAACTGACAAGCATCCCCAACGGCCTGTTTGACGATTGCATCCAACTGGCGTCGATCGACATCCCTTCCACCGTGGGCAGCATCGGTTCTACTGCGTTTTTTAACTGCGACAAACTGATTTCCGTCACCATCCCCGGGAATGTGCGGTCCATCGGTCAGCAGGCCTTTGATTACTGTCAAAACCTTACCGTCATCACGATGAAGGAAGGGGTTCGCACCCTGGATTGGATTGCCGTCCGCAATGCGCCGAATCTGACCAAGGTGGTCATTCCCGCATCCGTAACCACCATAGACAAAGAAAATTTTGAAAACTGCCCAAAGGCGGTTTTGTATGTAACCTGCGGAACGGCAGGACGCTCCTATGCAGTGAACAACGGCCTGAGCTACGTTTCCACCCACGCCTACACCTCCACCGTCACCCCGCCAACCTGCACCGCGCAGGGCTACACCACCCACACCTGCCCCTGCGGCGACAGTTATGTGGACTCCTACGTTTCCGCCACAGGGCATAACTATAAAAACGGCATCTGCACCGCCTGCGGTGCGGAGAACCCCAACAAGATTTCTCTACATTATGACGATTATTACGATGTGAGCGGAAAGAGCGTAGAGATCGCCAATGCGGGCACCCCCACCTCTTATCAGGTTGGTTATGGCGTAGCAGAAAACTCGGTGCGAGATTCTGCAGTTGTTTCTTTACAGGGCGATACACTTATTGCGACAGGTATCGGCAATGCCACCGTAAAGATTGATGGTGTTTTGTACGAGGTGACTGTCGAGCCTGCCCCTATCAGCTTGCTCCTGCTCATCGGCCAGAGCAATATGCGTGGTAGTGAGGGCAACGCTAACCAGTCTATCATCTGTCCGGACGGCATGGTGTATTCTACTTATGGCGATGACCGCGGCGCAGACAACATCGCCATGACGGTATCAAATGCCGCGCACTTTGTGCCCAGCGCCTTGACCGGTGAATATCGTAACATCAATACCATAGGTACCACGGACTGTCTGAGCGGATACCCGGTGTATTCTCTGACAGAAGCCGGTGCCGGCAAGATCGGCCCTGACAGTGGCTTCGCCTATGAATGGGTGCGCCAGACCGGGGAGAAGGTCTGGGTGGTCAACGCAGCCCACGGCGGCACCAGCATCAACGTTTGGCAGCCGGGCACAACGGAGTACGAGCAATGCCGGGCTCTGTTTACCGCCTGTCAGGAAACACTGCGAAAGGAAATTGCCGCGGGACATTTTACCCTATCTCATATGGCTTACTTCTGGTGTCAGGGCTGCAGCGACCGTGCACAGTCTGCCCAGTGGTATGTAGACAAGTATCTTACCATGCATGAAGGTCTCAAGTCGGAAATGTCCTTTGACCATGACACCAATCCCAATACTGCGGACAAGACCTTCGAGTTTGGTGGCATCATTCCTGTGCGGGTAGGCAGTACTGCGGCTTGCTACCGCGACGGTGTGTATTCCATTACTAACTCCTATGCATATCATGAGTCCTTTGTGGACCTGCGATTTAGCGGTCCACGTGTGGCACAGTACTGGATGATCAATAACCCCGAGCTGCCCGATATTTGGGGTGTATGTGATATCGGTGATGACTGGGTATGGATGCCCGACGGCACCAACGGGGTCAGTACCTACTTCCAGACACATTACCCCAACGGCAGGGTGGACTATACCACGCAGGTGACCCAGAAAGAAAGCTGGTACACTCCAACCACCCCCGCGGCGGTCCATGATTCCGTCCATTACGACCAGATCGGCTACAATGAGTATGGCCGGGAAGCTGTCCGCAATGCCCTGATCATGCTTGGCGAAATCGAAGCGCCGGAGGTCGAACCCGAGATGAAACTCATCAGCTGGGACGGCTATACCGAGGTTGCGGGGATTACTGCGTCCACCACAGGTCACAGCGGTACGCTGGTGGTGCCTAAGGTGTATCCCATATGGAAGTCCAAGGAAGAGACCTATGAACTTTCCGAGGGCCTGAGCTGGGACTACTATGACCTGCTGGCGGTTGATGCCCAGGTCGAGGGAACCCTGACCGTTGGAGGAAAGACGGTTCACGTGGCAAAGGCAGCGCCAGGAGCTCACTACGAGGAGCACTTGAGCGAGTTGCCGAAAGAAATCTGCTGCGGACTGAATTTGTGGAATGTTCTACCTCACGACTCATATTTCTATTCCACTGGCACCAACTGGGGCATTCACAGCTCCGGCAATGTCTACTCGGTGACCATTCCCGTAAATCCCGGTGAACGGATCTTTGCCACTGCCTTTGGCAAAGCGGTGGAGAACGGACACGCCACCGCCAATGGCATCCGGGTTACCTTTTTCAGTGAGTACGGTGTGGCAAAAACGCTGGCACCCGCGGAATGTTACTCGGAATTTACCGCCAACGGCGGTTATCTGACGGCGCCCGAGGGTACGACAGCGGTGAATATTGCCATGTGGAACAATTCCGATGACAACGAGATCTATCTGCTTGACCGTGCGCACGATACAAATTCCGGAATCTGCGGAATCTGCGGAAAGGACAGTCATGTCCACCTGTGGTCCGATTGGGAAATGAAGGAAATTCCCGGAAAGGGAGAACCTGTGTCCGAAGAGAGGATCTGCTCTGGATGCGGTGAAACCGAAATAAGGGAAATCGAAAGCGTATGGCAGAAATATAACCTTGTAGAGCATTATTCAGATCTTCCGAAAAATGTCTGCTCCGGTCTCAACCTCTGGAACATTCTTGTGCACGATAAGTATTATTTTGCAAACGGAATAAATTGGGCGGTCTATAGTTCTGGCAGCGTCTGCTCTGTGACTATTCCCGTAAATTCCCGCGATCAGATCTTTGCCACCGCTTTTGGCAAGGCGGGAGAAAATGGACACGCTACCTCCGATGGTATCCGTGTCACCTTCTTTAGCGCATACGGTGTGGTCAAGACTATGTCACCTGCGGAATGTTATGCGGAATTCAGCGCCAACGGCGGCTACCTTATTGCTCCAGAAAACGCTATTGCTATAAATGTCGCAATGTGGAACAACAGCGATGAGAATGAGCTTTATATTCTGAATCGGGAGCACAACGATCAAACCACCGTCACCCCGCCCACCTGTACCGCGCAGGGCTACACCACCCACACCTGCACCGTCTGCGGCGACTCCTACGTGGATACCTATGTCCCCGCCACACGAAAGCATACCTATAAAAACGGTATATGCTCCGGTTGCGGTGCGGCGGTTCCTTCGCTGAAGGGAAGAACCCTTTCTATTTTGGGCGCCAGCATTTCTACCTTTGCCGGCACGTCCAATGGCGTTGCGGCGGACACCACCAATTCCACGATCCGCAACAATGCCATATACTATCCCAGTGCCGTAGTTTCGGATGTAACATTGACCGATACCTGGTGGATGCAGGCCTGCAACGATTTGGGGTTGCAGTTGTTGGTGAACAATTCCTGGAGTGGGTCGTCTCTCCTACATACCAGAAACGGTACGGTTGGGGCTTATGTGGACCGTTGTCTGCAATTGCACGATGATACCGGCGAGAACGCCGGGGAAGAACCGGACATCATTGCCATTCAGATGGGAACCAATGATTTCCAGTATTATAAGGATACTTTGGGCACTGCAAACATCGATTATGCCTCTCTTATTACCCAAAACCGAGACGGGACGTTCGCCTATGGGGTTCCCGCAACCTCTTTGGAGGCCGCCGCCATTGTCCTTCATAAGATTTCGGTGCGTTACCCCAATGCAGAAGTGTATTATCTGAACATTTCCCAGCGGGTAGATGGTACCGACGCATTGATTCAATCCTTTAATGCGGAATTGAAGAAGGTTGTTGAGCACTTCGGAGCGCATATTGTTGATATTTACGGCAGTGCCATCACCATGGAAAGCTTTGCAACCTACATCGGCGATGGCAGAGTGCATCCCAACAAGCTGGGGATGGATGCATATACGGAAGCCTTTAAGGCCGCATTGCTTGCAAACACGGTTTATACGGCGCAGACCCATAAGGTTTCCATGGATCTCAGTGGCGTGACCGCGGATTACGGCGACGACAAACTTGTTATCGACGGCGATCGTTATGTTGTGAATCTGACTACGGCGGCAGATATGGGCTTGAAGGTGACCGTAACCATGGGCGGGAAAGATATTACCCACACCGCTTATGCCGACGGCACCGTGATTATTGATGCGGTTACCGCAGATGTGACCATCACCGCAAAATCGGTTTATACGCCGAAAAATTATCGCTGGGTGTTTGACGGGTCCGACCTCGTTTGCATTCGCGGCGAAAACGGGCTGACGAAAAATGCGGGAACCACCGTGGACGGCGTTTTCAGCAATACCCGTTATGCGTTGGAAAATGCCGTGGTCCTTCTGCATAATCTGCCTTGGGTTGTGGAATGGCAGAGTGAGGGCTCGTTCCAAAACTCCGGCTCCAGCAGCGGGGCGAGAATTTTTACCTCCACCGATGTAAACGCTTCGCATGACGCTCGCTATATTTTCAAAAGCAATACCAACGGAATTGTTGCCATGGGCGAAAAGACCTCCTCCGGCAGCCATAATTACGGCATTGCCTTGGGAGACCACGGCATTGATTGGACCGAGCTGCATACCTACCGACTGGAAAATCGTATCGCCTCCGATGGCTCTAACAGGATCTATCTTTTTGTGGACGGCAACGAAATCGGAGCCATGACCCACTACTACATCGGAACAAAAGACCAAAGTACCACTTCCGATTGGCTCTCGGGCAAAGATTTTGTCTTTCCCTATATGGGTACCGATACACACGGCTTTACGAATGCGTCTATTGCATATATTGCCGTGATGGAAGGTGGCTGTACGCACTCTTACACCTCCGTTGTCACCCCGCCAACCTGCACCGCGGAAGGTTACACAACGCACACCTGCGCCGTCTGCGGCGAAAGTTATACCGACGCCTTTGTCCCCGCCACGGGACACACCCCCGGCGCAGCGGCGACCTGCACCGAGGCGCAGCATTGCACCGTTTGTACCGCAGAACTGGAGCCTGCCCTCGGGCATGCCTTAACCCAGCACGCTGCGAAGCCCGCCACCTGCACGGACATCGGCTGGAACGCATACGAGACATGCTCCCGTTGCGACCATTCCACCTATAGCGAAATCCCCGCCGCAGGCCATAACTATACCCACAAGGTGACGGCGCCCACCTGCACTGCGCAGGGGTACACTACCCACACCTGCCACTGCGGTGACACCTACGTTGATAGTTATGTCAACGCTACAGGTCACAATTTTGATGATTGGTACGTGACGAAGGCTTCCACCGAGGCGGCTCAAGGCGAAAAGCGCCGCGACTGTGTGAACTGCGATTGTTTTGAAACCACGCCCGTGGCCGCGCTGACACACGATCATAACAGATGGGATGTTACTGTGCTTCCTGCTGTACTCCCAACTTGCACTACCACCGGCTTGACCGAGGGGCAGAAGTGTTCCGGGTGCGGAGAGATCCTTGTTGCACAGGAGGTCGTTCCTGCACTGTCCCACAATTTTGGCACATGGGCACGGACGAAAGCACCCACCTGCACCGAAACGGGCACCGAGCACCGTGACTGTCAGCGTTGCGATCACTTCGAAACCCGCAGTATCAGTGCCCTCGGCCATGATTTGACAAATCACGCTGCGAAGCCCGCCACCTGTACGGGCATCGGGTGGGATGCATACGAGACCTGTTCCCGTTGCGACCTTTCCACCTACAAGGAATTGCCCGCCCTCGGGCATGATTTGACGAATCACGCTGCGAAACCCGCCACCTGCACGGACATCGGCTGGAACGCATACGAGACCTGCTCTCGTTGCGATCATTCCACCTACAAGGAATTGCCCGCCCTCAGCCATGATTTGACTCAGCATGTAGCGAAGCCCGCCACCTGCACGGACATCGGCTGGAATGCTTACGAAACCTGCTCGCGCTGCGATCATTCGACTTACAGCGAAATCCCCGCCACGGGGCACCGTTATACCCACACCGTGGTGCCCCCCACCACGGATGCGGAAGGGTACACCCTCCACACCTGCCGCAGTTGCGGAAGCAGTTATAAGGACAACTATGTGGATCGCCTGCCCTCCTATGTACCGGGGGATGTCATGGGGGACACCGAGGTGGACAGTGACGATGCCATTTATCTGCTGAAGCATACCCTGTTCCCCGAGATGTATCCCATCAATCAGACCTCGGACTTTGACGGAAACGGTACTCTGAACAGCGACGATGCCATCTACCTTTTGAAGTACACCCTCTTCCCCGATCTCTATCCCCTCCACGGTGGAGGAAGATCGGTTTACGCAATGCCGGTGCGGACGCGCTCCAAAGACGGCGAAATCACAGAATAAAAGGAGTTTTGCCCTATGAAAAAGATCCTTGTTTTTGCTCTGGCGCTGATTTGCCTTCTGGGAATCACCCTTTCCCTTGGGGCGGCACAAACCGCCACCGTCGGCATTACCCCCAACAAATCTTCCACATATGCGGGGGATTCGGTCACCTTCACCGTGAAGGTGACGGGGGTCTCTGCGGCGAAATCCATTGGCATCATCCCTTCTTACGATACCTCCGTGTTTGAGTTGGTTTCGGGGGAATGGCTGCTCTCGGGCTCCGCCATGTCCGACTTTTCGGGCGGCACGGCGGCCATCGCCTATGCCTCTGCCCGAGGTTTCAATGAAAATGTGTTCAAATTTACGCTTCGTATCAAGTCGGGTGCGAAGTTAGGGCAGACCGCCGTGGATGCAAAGGTGAACATTATGAACGGGAACGAAACCATCTCCTGCAACGTTTCCGCCGCCAAGGTCACCGTGGCATGCAAGCACAGTTATTCGGCTTGGAGCAACGCCAACGGCTCCTCCCATACCCGCACCTGCTCGCTCTGCAAGAACGTGGAAACCAAGAATCACACCTTCTCCAATGCCTGCGATACCTCCTGCAACGATTGCTCCTACACCCGTGTGACCAATCATACATATTCGTCCTCCTGGTCCTCCGACGGTGCGCAGCACTGGCATGCCTGCACGGGATGCGGGGACAAAAAGGATGCGACCGTCCATACACCGGGCCCTGCCGCCACCGAAACGACCGATCAGACCTGCACCGTCTGCGGTCATGTTCTGGTCAGCGCCCAAGGCCATACCCATACTCCTTCTGCCACCTACACCTCCGACGAAACGGGGCACTGGTTTGTCTGCGAGGGATGCAAGGAGCCCTTGGAAAAGGCGGAGCATATCTTCAGCGCAGATTGTGATGAAGCCTGCGATGCCTGTCAATATAAGCGTACCGTGACCCACACCTACGGCACCGAGTGGTACGGGGATGAGCAATCCCATTGGCATGTCTGTTCCATCTGCAATTCCGCAGAAGCTTCGGAAGCTCACGCATGGGATGAAGGCACCGTAACAAAAGAACCGACTTTGGATTTTGCAGGCGAACGGGTACATAAATGCGCAACCTGCGAACGGCAAAAAACCGTGGAGCTGATACTTCAATCCGCTCCCACCCAAGACCCGACACCCGCACCTATTACCCAGAATGACGGTCTCGCATGGTGGTGGCTGATCATCGTCGGCACCGCAGGCATCGCCCTCGGCTTTGCCGCCGCCTTCCTCCTCTTCAAGCCAAAAAAAGAAGCCAACTGATTTCCCTTGAAAAAACAGACACCGAGACGGGTTCCGTCTTGGTGTCTGTCAGTTTGTCGACAAACCATAAAAAGAATCTTTTTGTCCCATACAATCCTTCAGTCTCGCCTATGGCGAGCCAGCTCCCTTTACACAAGGGAGCCTGACCGTTGCGCACGAACTTCCTATTATTTTACTGTCTGAGAGCGG
>JAGAOU010000035.1 GCA_017623595.1 Clostridia bacterium | reverse complement strand
CTGGGGCTTGTGATTTTTGCCTTCACCGCAGAGGGACTGATTCCCACAAAATGGGTGCTGGTGGGCTTCGGATTCGGGGCGGCATTGCTCCCCGTTGCGGTGTCCCTCTTCGGCGTGGGGGAATTCACCGATGTGATCCGCACCGTGGATTATGACATTTCCCAATATGTGGATCATCATCTCGTGGAATGGTCTGCCATCGCCTCTCTCTCCCTTTATTACATCGGCTTGGGCTCCATGGGCTTTCAGATGCATCGCCCCCCTGCCGACGGAAAAAATCTTTAACTGTACTTAAGTTACGCTCTCTATAATATACATCGGAAAGGAGATGATCCCATGGCCGATACCTACATATTTCGTCGGGTGGAAAAGAAATATTCCATGACCTTGGCACAAAAAGATGCGTTTATGGAAGATATTCAGCATCTTTTGGAACCCGACAAGTACGGAAGAAGTACGGTCTGCAGTCTTTATCTCGATACTCCCGATCACATTCTGATCCGCAACTCCATTGACGCAAAGGGGTTCGACAAGCCCGCCTACAGGGAAAAGCTGCGCATCCGCAGTTACGGCACGCCGAAGCCCGACAGTAAGGTGTTTATGGAGATCAAAAAGAAGTACAAGGGCGTTGTGTACAAACGAAGGATTGTCACCTCCTTTGAGCAGGCCCGTCACTATTTGGACACAGGGCAAAAGCCGGTGGAATCTCAGATCATGGAAGAAATCGACTACGCCATGAAGTATTACCGCAAGCCCGGCCCCGCCATGATGATCTGTTGTGAACGGGAGGCCTATTCTGTGAAGGATATGCCTCACCTGCGTCTCACCTTTGATACACGCATCCGCGGACGGGATTGGGACTTATCCTTGGCGCTGGGCACAGAGGGTGTTCTGCTCATGCCCGAGGACATGGTTCTGATGGAGGTCAAAACCGATGGCGCTATGCCTTTGTGGCTGGCCCACGCGCTGGATAAACACAAGCTTTATCCCTCCTCCTTCTCAAAATACGGCACGGCTTATCTGCGAAAATTGTCGCAAAACCTCAAAAAAGAACCTCAATTGATTACTGAATAAAAAAAGGAGAAATTGTTATGGATTGGCTCTTTCAATCGCTTACCGGAGGGATTACCTCTCCCCAAAATTATTTCATTTGTCTTGCAGTCGCATTCGTTTGCGGTGTCATGGTTGCGTTTGCTTCCAATTTTAAATCGCGCGCCAGCAGAAGCTTTATGGTGTCTTTGATTCTGTTGCCCATGATCGTGCATACGGTAATTACCATGGTCAACGGCAGTGTCGGCACCGGTGTTGCCGTTATGGGTGCCTTCTCTCTGGTCCGCTTCCGTTCCGTCCCCGGAAAAGCGCGGGACATTGTGTTTATTTTCCTTTCTATGACTGCAGGCCTCGCCTGTGCCGCCGGATATGTGGGGATTGCGATCCTCTTTACGCTTGCGGTGTGCTTGATTTACATGCTTCTCGCCCTGGCGCCCATGGGCGAAAAGGTTGTGGATCTCCGCATTACCGTTCCCGAATCCCTCAGCTATGCCCATGAATTTGACGACCTCTTCGCCGAATATACCACAGGCCATCATTTGACCAAGATCAAAACCTCTAACATGGGAAGTCTCTACAAGCTGACCTACCGCATCAAGCTGAAGGATACGGAAAAGACCCAGGAATTCATCGACAAGCTTCGTTGTCGTAACGGTAACCTGGAAATCTCCATTAACGAAGCCTCTGACAACCCCGAAGAACTTTAATGAAACAGTAAAATCCCTTTCGGTGTGCAAGTGCACCGAAAGGGATTTTTTTGGAACTGTGTTTTTTTGCAACGAATGGACGAAAGTGCTTGACAAAGGTACAAATTTATGGTATGATGGGGGCGGAAAAAAATAGGAGTTTGTTCTCGTCCTTGATGCGGAAAATCGCATTTCATGGATCTGTTTGATTTCGCATAAAATCATTTTTGATGGGAGTGGTTTTTGTGACCGATATCATATTCAGCTTTGATGTGGAGGACTATATCAATCCTGCGGGAGCGGACGCTGTTTTGCGGCGCAGAATCGGTTACTGTGATGCCCGACGTATGGCAGATCAACTTTGACCAATTTCCGTTGCTGAAGACCTATACCTACCAAGGACGTTGGCTCCATTGGCCTCAACTGACCGATGAGCATCTGTCCCGTCGCTTCAAATTGCAATCCTGGACCATCCGCCTCCCCAAGGGGACGGCACGGATGCTGTTCTGATGATAATTATGATTTTTTATATTCGGAGGAATTCCTATGACCGATATTGTATTCAGTTTTGACACCGAGGATCTTGCCAATATTGCAGGCTTTGACGGCATCCTGCGCACGGCGGAGATTCTTCGAAAGCATAACGTCCGCGGTTGCTTCCAGGTGGTGGGACGGCTGGCTGAGCTTTTGGAAAAGCACGGCAGAACCGACATCATCGAAGCGCTGAAGTATCATGAGATCGATACCCATTCCTTGGGACATTCCCTGCACCCCACGATCAACGAATGCACCGATCTTGAGAATTTTGATGAGGCGTATGACACGCTGATGGCTCGCGAACGGGAAAGTGCAGCCATTCTCAATCGTATTTTCGGAGTGGAAAAGATTCACTCCGCTTGCCCTCCCGGAAACTCGGTCTCTTACGTGGCCCATTATGTCTATCATGACATGGGAATCCCCGTCTACTGCGGTGACATTCTGTGTGACAGACATAGCCCCCACCCTGCCTATTTCTGCAATTTGCTCTGCACCGAGTACGATCTTAACTTGGAAGGTTTTCTGATGGTGCGGGACGAAAAAATGGTTCCTCAGCGCCTGCGTACCGAGGAGGAAATCCGTGAAAAGTTCGATTGGGTGGCCGCAAATAAGGATCTGTATATTTGTTACCATCACCCTTCTATGTCTATGTACAACGAATGGTGGGATATGGTCAACTGCTATGGGGAAAACGCTCCCGCCGATCAGTGGAGAGAATCCAAGCGCAATCCCGTGGAAATGACCGAGGGATATTATAAAAACTTTGATTTCCTCGTGGGAATGATCAAGAACGATCCCCGCTTCCGTATCACCACCTATGAAAAGATCGGGCAAAAATACGGCAATCCCTGCCGCAAAATTCGTCTGAAGGATCTTCCCGCACTGAAGGCACAGCTGGAGGAATCCTTCCATCCCGTAACCCTGCCCTATTCTTACTGTATTGCCGACATTTTCCATGCCTGCCGCGCTTTCCTCTGCGGCGAGACGGAATACGTTTGCGGCGATGTTCGGGGTTTTTTGGAAGAACCCTTCTCCATCACCTCCCCCGTTACCGTGACCAAGGATGAAATGATCCAATCCGCCAAGCGCATGGCATCCGAAGGTTGGTTGCCCCGCTCGGTCATCGTGGGGTCCTCCATTCTCGGTGCCGCTGACTGGCTTCGTGCCGCCCTCGGGGTGCTCTGCGGAGAAGAGAGTGTTACCGTGGCACCCGACGGATGGCAGATCGACCTGGATCAATTCCCTGCCTTGCGGGATTTGAACCTGAAACTGAAATGGGTGGATACCAAAAATCTCATGGACAATCACCTCTCCCGTCGTGCGCGCCTCCAAAGCTGGACAATTCGTCTGCCCGAAGGCGTTTCGCGCAAGTTCTTTTGAACAGTTCATAGATAAAGAGGAGGTGCATTTATGTTTTTCAACATAAAAGAAAGCGGTGCAATCGGAGATGGAGTTTTTAATAATACAAAAATAATTCAAAAAGGAATTGACGAAGTCTCCGCCTCCGGAGGCGGAACAGTTTATATCGACAACGGCATCTACTTGACAGGTTCCTTGCGAATGAAGGATAATGTAACGCTGCAGATTGCTCCTTCCGCAACTTTGCTTGGTTCTTCAAAAAGCGCCGACTATCCCGAATGGGAGAATCTTGAGCATGTTAATTCCGAAATGTTGCCCAGGTACCGAAACGCTTGCCTTATTCTTGCTCATGAATGCAAAAACATTGCCGTCACGGGCGGAGGAACCGTCGATTGCAACGGAAAAAGTTTTGTGAAAAAGAAAAGCGAGAATCCGGATGCATGGACCGGTTGGGAATATATAAGAATTGATGAGCCAACTCCTCCGCGGGGGATCTTTGCAGTCGGCTGTAAGGATGTTCGGATAGAAGGAATTTCCTTTCTCGATGCTCCTGCAGGTTGGGCGTTTTGGATTCATGATTGTGATTATGTTACCTTTGACAAATGTAAAATTCTTTCCGATGTCCATTCGCCGAACAGTGACGGAATCCACATCAACAGTTGCCGAAATGTTGTCATTTCAAACTGCATGATCCGTTCGGGAGATGATGCCATTGTTGTTCGTGCTAACAATGCATCGCTGTCGGAAAACAAGGTGTGTGAAAGTATTTCTGTGACAAACTGTACCTTAACAAGTTATGCATCGGGCATTCGTATCGGATATGTAAATGACGGAACCATTCGTAACTGCGTCTTTTCTAACATTGTAATGACGGATTCGGATGTGGGGATTTGTATAGAACTTCCGAAAGTTCGTGATCGTTTTGACAAAAAGCATGTGGGTGCAGCTGATCAAGGAACGGAAGCGACCTTGATTGAAAATATTTCCTTCCAAAACATTGTGATGGACCGCAATTATGCATTTGCTGTTAAAATTTTTATTGACGATAGCGAGCTGACTCGTTGTGAATCCATTCGAAACATTTACTTTAATGCTGTGCGAGCCAGAGGGCTGGAGCTTTTGTATCTGAAAGGACGGGAAAATTGCAAGCTCGAAAATATCCGTTTTTCCGATTGCTCCTTCGAAAAGGTTAGCGACAGTGTTCTTCCGGACTATGTTCACCATGGCGCAGCTGCTTGGGATCGAAAGCCGGGAATGCCGTTGTTACAAAATGTTAAGGATGTTGCGTTTGTCAACACCTCGTTTTCTTGTTGATTAGATTCTCCGTCTGCTCAAAATCTTTTCCGAAAAATAAAAAATAATAATATATCATGTAACAGAAAGGATGTTGCACATGAAACATAATATTGCGGTCATCGCAGGGGACGGTATCGGTCCCGAAGTATTGGCGGAAGGAATGAAGGTTCTGAAGGCCGTGGCCGAAACGGATGGTAGGTTTGAATTTGATTTCACCGAATTCCCTTGGGGGTGTCGGTATTATCTGGAAAACGGCCGTATGATGGCGGAAGACGGCATGGAGCAACTGAAAAAATTCGATGCCATTTTCCTCGGCGCCGTGGGATACCCCGGAGTGCCTGATCATATTTCCCTTTGGGACCTGCTTTTGGTTATCCGCAAACAGTTTGATCAGTACATCAACGTCCGTCCCGTCAAGCTTTTGAAGGGCGCTCCCACCCCCTTGAAGGATGTGAAGTGTGAGGATATCGACATGGTCTTTATTCGTGAAAACAGTGAGGGGGAATATGCGGGTAGCGGCAGTTGGCTTTACCCCGGGCAGCCCAATGAGGTGGTCGTCCAGAACGGAGTCTTTTCCCGTAAGGGCTGTGAGCGAGTCATCCGTTATGCCTTTGAGTTGGCGCGGAAGGAAAAGAAATCTCTGACCAGCATCAGTAAGGGCAATGCGTTGAATTATTCCATGGTCTTCTGGGATCAGATTTTTGCAGAAGTGGGCAAGGATTATCCCGATGTAAAAACCTATTCCTATCTCGTGGATGCCGCCAGCATGTTTATGGTAAAAGATCCCAAGCGCTTTGAAATTGTTGTTACCTCCAACCTGTTCGGTGACATTCTCACCGATCTCGGTGCCGCCATCGCAGGAGGCATGGGCCTTGCCGCAGGAGCCAATCTGAATCCCGAACGCACCTTCCCCTCCATGTTTGAACCCATCCATGGTTCCGCCCCTGATATTGCGGGACAACAGAAGGCCAATCCCTTGGCCACCGTATGGTCCTGCGCTCAGATGCTCAATTATTTCGGCTATCCCCAATGGGAGGCCCGTCTGATCGACATCATCGAGGAAATTCTGGTGGAAAAAGCGGTTCTCACCCCCGATATGGGCGGCACCGCCACCACCGCACAGGTGGGCGATGAAGCCGTTCGCAAAATCCGCGAAACCAAGCTCCCACTGTCTGCCGCAGAAGGCGAAAACTGAGTTCTCTCTCGGTCATATTGTACCGCAGAGAGACGCACGGCAAGTAAGATCTATCGATAAAAAAGGCGTTGTCCGAAAGTGGGACAACGCCTTTTCTCATATCCATCTTATTCGGTTTCGACAAAATTGCCGAGGGTGAGGACGAGGGGGGGTGTCGGTGATGGGAAGGTTTTTCAGCAGGGTTCCGCCGATTTTTTCTTCGGTCATGGATTCGGGGATAGCATATACCTTCCCCGAGATGGGGTCGATGAGTCGGATTTTCTCCTTTGTT